>NZ_KV831064.1:129265-293377 GCF_001836965.1 Streptococcus sp. HMSC063B03
CGGAAAACTTTTCTAAAAACTCAGAAGAGAAGGGGGAGTTTGGATTTGAATAGAGACCGCTCTAATCTTCTCAATATCATCAAAATTAAGAAAGAAAGGAATTGAACCCACCCTAAAAGCAGTGGGAAAAAGATAGTTGGTCTAGCGAGCATCGCTCACTGCACCCAACTCCTATTTTCCCTTTGCTTTTTGACGGGTTTGGTATCTTTCTAAATATCAAATATAAAAAAAGAAAGGTAGAGCGTGTGTTCTGATTTGAACACGAGCGGAAAACTCGGAAAATAGATAATCTGACTGAGAAATCAGGATTTCTCGTCAGATTCCTAATTTTCAGTCGTTTTCTTGTCGCTCTTTGTATCATAAATTATGTCTATCCATATTGCTGCTCAGCAGGGTGAAATTGCTGATAAAATTCTTCTTCCTGGGGATCCTCTTCGTGCGAAGTTTATTGCGGAGAATTTCCTTGAAGATGCTGTTTGTTTTAACGAAGTGCGTAACATGTTTGGTTACACTGGTACTTACAAGGGCCACCGTGTATCTGTCATGGGAACTGGGATGGGGATGCCATCGATTTCGATTTATGCGCGTGAGTTGATTGTGGACTACGGTGTGAAAAAATTGATCCGTGTGGGAACAGCAGGTTCTTTGAATGAAGACGTTCACGTCCGTGAATTAGTTTTGGCGCAAGCAGCTGCAACCAATTCAAACATCATCCGCAACGACTGGCCACAGTATGATTTTCCACAAATCGCTAGCTTTGATTTGTTGGATAAGGCCTACCATATCGCCAAAGAACTCGGTATGACAACCCATGTTGGGAACGTTTTGTCATCTGATGTCTTTTATTCAAACTACTTTGAAAAGAACATCGAACTTGGTAAATGGGGCGTCAAGGCTGTGGAAATGGAAGCAGCAGCTCTTTACTATCTTGCTGCTCAACACCATGTTGATGCGCTAGCTATTATGACTATCTCTGATAGCTTGGTCAATCCAGATGAAGACACGACTGCAGAAGAACGCCAAAATACTTTCACTGATATGATGAAGGTCGGATTGGAAACCTTGATTGCAGAGTAAAATGTAAAAGAAAATCCTGATTTCAAGTAAAATCAGGATTTTTTCATGGATGCAATTTTTTCTGGGTCTGGTGTGACACGGAGGGTCTTTTGCCCGGTGTAGGTGACAAAGCCTGGTTTTCCGCCAGTTGGTTTGTTGAGTTTCTTGACTTCAATCATATCTACCTGCACCAGATTTGACAGGCGACCTTGAGAGAAGTAGGCTGCAAGTTCTGCTGCGTCTGTCTTGACTTCATCAGATGGGTCAAGGTTGCCTGAGATGACAACGTGGCTTCCAGGGATATCCTTGGCATGGAACCAAAGTTCCTCCTTGCGGGCCATTTTAAAGGTTAGCTCCTCATTTTGCAGGTTATTGCGTCCGACATAGATGATGGTTTTGCCATCGCTTGCTAGATACTGTTCTGGTTTTTTTCGTTTCTGTATTTTCTCCCGTTGTCTTCTGCGGATAAAGCCAGTTTGAATCAATTCTTCACGGATTTCAGCGATTTCTTCCAGTCCAGCTTGGTTGAGGACGGTCTCCACACTTTCCAGATAGAGAATAGTTGCCTTGGTTTCCTCAATCAGATCAGTCAAGTATTTGACAGCTTCTTTGAGTTTTTGGTAACGTTTAAAGTAGCGTTGGGCATTCTGGTTGGGAGTTAAGGCCTTATCAAGCGCAATGGTGATAGGTTGGTTGGTGTAGTAGTTGTCTAGGATAACCTGGTCTTGGTCGTTAGGCACTTGATGGAGGAAGGTTGTTAGCAATTCCCCTTTTTGACGAAATTCCTCCGCATTGTCTGTCGCCAGTAACTCTTTTTCTTGTTTTTTCAGCTTATGGCGATTTTTTTGAAGTTCATTTTCAACACGACGAATGAGTTCACTGGCTTGCTGTTTGACGCGGTCGCGTTCAGCCTTATCCTTATAGTAGGTGTCCAACAAATCAGAAAGATTTGCAAAAGGCTCTCCCACCTGATTTGCAAAAGGAACTGGGCTGAAGGAAGTCTCAGTCAAGCATGGTTTGGTTTCTTGATTGAAAAAGTTTCGGAAAGTGGAAAGTTTTTCACTAACCAGTATGCTTTCCAATTCATTTGCCGTATCGCGTCCCAGACCTTGAAAGAGGCTTTGAAGATTTTTAGCTGTCGTTTCCTGTGTTTGCAGGATTTCAAATAGTTTCTCGTCCTTGATCGTAAAAGGATTGAGAGATACCGTACTTGGCGGAGCGATATAGGTTGATCCAGGAAGCAAGGTGCGGTAGCTATTTTGTGAAAAGCCAACGTGTTTGATGACTTCGAGGATTTTATGACTGCTTTTATCGACCAGTAGAATATTACTGTGTTTGCCCATGATCTCGATAATGAGAGTCGCCTGAATATGGTCCCCAATTTCGTTTTTATTAGAAACCGTAATTTCCACAATACGGTCATTTTCCACTTGCTCAATTGATTCAATCAGGGCACCCTGCAAATACTTTCTTAAAACCATGATAAAGGTAGAAGGTTGGGCTGGATTTTCAAAAGTCGTTTGGGTCAGCTGAATGCGTCCAAAAACTGGATGGGCAGAAAGGAGCAGGCGATGACTTTGGCGATTGCTACGGATTTGCAAGACCAACTCTTGTTCAAAAGGTTGATTGATTTTCTGGATGCGACCGTTCACTAACTCTCTTCGCAATTCCTCAACCATGTGGTGTAAAAAAAATCCGTCAAATGACATCGTTCTCTCCTTGTGATTGTATTCCATAGTATTATATCAAAAAGGTAGAATAAAATCATGGAAATGTGGTATAATAAAGCCAAGTAAAGAGAAACGAGAAGCACATGTATATTGAAATGGTAGATGAAACTGGTCAAGTTTCAAAAGAAATGTTGCAACAAACCCAAGAAATTTTGGAATTTGCAGCCCAAAAATTAGGAAAAGAAGACAAGGAAATGGCAGTTACCTTTGTGACCAACGAGCGTAGTCATGAACTCAATCTAGAGTACCGTGACACCGACCGTCCGACAGATGTCATCAGCCTCGAGTATCGACCAGAGTTAGAAATTGCCTTTGACGAAGAAGATTTACTTGAAAATCCAGAATTGGCAGAGATGATGTCTGAGTTTGATGCCTATATTGGGGAACTTTTCATCTCTATCGATAAGGCACATGAGCAGGCCGAGGAATATGGCCACAGCTTTGAGCGTGAGATGGGCTTCTTGGCAGTACACGGCTTTTTACATATCAACGGCTATGATCACTACACTCCGGAAGAAGAAGCGGAGATGTTCGGTTTACAAGAAGAAATTTTGACAGCCTATGGACTCACAAGACAATAAACGAAAATGGAAAAATCGTGACCTGATATCCAGTTTAGAATTTGCCCTCACAGGAATTTTTACTGCCATCAAGGAAGAACGCAATATGCGAAAACATGCAGTGACGGCTCTTGTAGTCATTCTTGCAGGTTTTGTTTTTCATGTGTCACGAATCGAATGGCTCTTTCTCCTATTGAGCATTTTCTTGGTAGTAGCCTTTGAAATTATCAATTCTGCTATTGAAAATGTGGTGGATTTGGCCAGTCACTATCACTTTTCCATGCTGGCTAAAAATGCCAAGGATATGGCAGCTGGCGCGGTATTAGTGGTCTCTCTTTTCGCAGCCTTAACAGGCGCATTGATTTTTCTCCCACGAATCTGGGATTTATTATTTTAAACAGTAAGAGGAAATTATGACTTTTAAATCAGGCTTTGTAGCCATTTTAGGACGTCCCAACGTTGGGAAGTCAACCTTTTTAAATCACGTCATGGGGCAAAAGATTGCCATCATGAGTGACAAGGCGCAGACAACGCGCAACAAAATCATGGGAATTTACACGACTGATAAGGAACAAATCGTCTTTATAGACACACCAGGGATTCACAAGCCTAAAACAGCTCTAGGAGATTTCATGGTTGAGTCTGCCTACAGTACCCTTCGCGAAGTGGATACCGTTCTCTTCATGGTGCCTGCTGATGAGGCGCGTGGTAAGGGAGACGACATGATTATCGAGCGCCTCAAGGCTGCCAAGGTTCCTGTGATTTTGGTGGTGAACAAGATTGATAAGGTTCATCCAGACCAGCTTTTGTCCCAGATTGATGATTTCCGAAATCAGATGAACTTTAAGGAAATCGTTCCAATCTCAGCCCTTCAAGGAAATAACGTCTCTCGTCTAGTGGATATTTTGAGTGATAATCTGGATGAAGGTTTTCAGTATTTCCCGTCTGATCAAATCACAGACCATCCAGAGCGTTTCTTGGTTTCAGAAATGGTTCGCGAGAAAGTCTTGCACCTAACTCGTGAAGAGATTCCTCACTCAGTTGCTGTAGTGGTTGACTCTATGAAACGAGATGAAGAGACAGACAAGGTTCACATCCGTGCAACCATCATGGTCGAGCGCGATAGCCAAAAAGGGATTATCATCGGTAAAGGTGGCGCTATGCTTAAGAAAATCGGTAGCATGGCTCGTCGTGATATTGAACTCATGTTAGGAGACAAGGTCTTCCTAGAAACATGGGTCAAGGTCAAGAAAAACTGGCGCGATAAAAAGCTAGATTTGGCTGACTTTGGCTATAATGAAAAAGAATACTAAGTAGAGGTGGGCTCATGCCTGCTTCTTGTTTTTACAGAAGGAGGACTTATGCCTGAATTACCTGAGGTTGAAACCGTTCGACGTGGCTTAGAAAAATTGATTTTGGGTAAAAAGATTTCTAGCATTGATATTCGCTATCCCAAGATGATTAAGACGGATTTGGACGAATTTCAAAAGGAAGTGCCTGGTCAGATTATTGAGTCAATGGAACGTCGGGGCAAATATTTGCTTTTTTACCTGACAGACAAGGTCTTGATTTCCCATTTGCGGATGGAGGGCAAGTATTTTTACTATCCAGACCAAGCACCTGAACGAAAACACGCCCATGTTTTCTTTCAGTTTGAAGATGGTGGCACGCTTGTTTATGAGGATGTACGCAAGTTTGGTACTATGGAACTCTTGGCGCCTGACCTTTTGGAAGCCTACTTTATTTCTAAAAAACTAGGGCCTGAACCAAGCGAACAAGACTTTGATTTGCAGAACTTTCAAGCTGCCCTTGCCAAGTCCAAAAAGCCTATCAAATCTCACTTATTAGATCAAACCTTGGTAGCTGGCCTTGGTAATATTTATGTAGATGAGGTTCTCTGGCAAGCTCAGGTACATCCAGCTAGACCTTCCCAGACTTTGACAGCAGCAGAAGCGACAGCTATTCATGACCAGACCATTGCTGTATTGGGACAGGCTGTTGAAAAAGGTGGATCAACCATTCGGACCTATACCAATGCCTTTGGGGAAGATGGAACCATGCAGGATTTTCATCAAGTCTATGACAAGGCTGATCAAGAATGTGTACGCTGTGGTACCATCATTGAGAAAATCCAACTAGGTGGACGAGGCACCCACTTTTGTCCAAACTGCCAAAGGAGGAGCTGATGGGGAAAATCATCGGAATCACAGGAGGAATTGCCTCTGGTAAGTCAACAGTGACAAATTTTCTAAGAAAGCAAGGCTTTCAAGTAGTGGATGCCGACGCAGTCGTCCACCAACTACAGAAACCTGGTGCTCGTCTGTTTGAAGCTCTAGTCCAGCACTTTGGTCAAAAAATTATCTTAGAAAATGGAGAACTCAATCGCACTCTCCTAGCTAGTCTCATCTTTTCAAATACTGATGAACGAGAATGGTCTAAGCAAATTCAAGGAGAGATTATCCGTGAGGAACTGGCTACTTTGAGAGACCAATTGGCTCAGACAGAAGAGATTTTCTTCATGGATATTCCCCTACTTTTTGAGCAGGACTACATCTCTTGGTTTGATGAGACTTGGTTGGTCTATGTGGACCGAGATGTCCAAGTAGAACGCTTAATGAAAAGGGACCAGTTGTCCGAAGATGAAGCTGAGTTTCGTCTGGCAGCCCAGTGGCCTTTAGATAAAAAGAAAGATTTGGCCAGCCATGTTCTAGATAACAATGGCAATCAGGACCAGCTTCTTACTCAGGTCTTCTCCCTGCTTGAGGGAGGTAAGCAAGATGACAGAGATTAACTGGAAGGATAATCTGCGCATTGCTTGGTTTGGTAATTTTTTGACAGGAGCCAGCATTTCCTTGGTTGTGCCTTTTATGCCCATCTTTGTGGAAAATCTGGGCGTAGGGAGTGATCAAGCTGCTTTTTATGCAGGTTTAGCTATTTCTGTCTCTGCCATTTCCGCGGCGCTCTTTTCTCCTATCTGGGGGATTTTTGCTGATAAATACGGTCGAAAACCCATGATGATTCGGGCTGGCCTTGCCATGACTATCACTATGGGGGGATTGGCTTTTGTGCCAAATATTTATTGGTTAATCTTTCTTCGTTTACTGAATGGTGTATTTGCGGGTTTTGTTCCCAATGCAACGGCCTTGATAGCCAGTCAGGTTCCCAAGGAGAAATCAGGCTCTGCCTTAGGTACTTTGTCTACAGGCGTAGTTGCAGGTACTTTAACTGGTCCCTTTATCGGGGGATTTATTGCAGAATTATTTGGCATCCGTACTGTTTTCTTACTGGTTGGTAGTTTTCTATTTTTAGCTGCTGTTTTGACTATTTGCTTTATCAAGGAAGATTTTAAACCAGTAGCCAAGGAAAAGGCTATTCCAACAAAGGAATTATTTACCTCGGTCAAATATCCCTATCTTTTGGTCAATCTCTTTCTAACCAGTTTTGTCATTCAATTTTCAGCCCAATCCATTGGCCCTATTTTAGCACTTTATGTACGCGACTTAGGTCAGACAGAGAATCTTCTTTTTGTATCTGGTTTGATTGTATCCAGTATGGGCTTTTCCAGCATGATGAGTGCAGGAATCATGGGCAAGCTAGGTGACAAGGTGGGTAATCATCGCCTCTTGGTTGTAGCCCAGTTTTATTCAGTCATCATCTATCTCCTCTGTGCTAATGCCTCTAGTCCCCTTCAACTAGGCCTCTATCGTTTCCTCTTTGGCCTGGGAACCGGTGCCTTGATTCCCGGAGTTAATGCCCTTCTAAGCAAGATGACGCCCAAAACTGGTATTTCGAGGGTCTTTGCCTTCAATCAGGTATTCTTTTATCTGGGAGGTGTCGTTGGGCCTATGGCAGGTTCTGCAGTAGCAGGACAATTTGGCTACCATGCAGTCTTCTATGCGACAAGCCTTTGTGTTGCCTTTAGTTGTCTCTTTAACCTTCTTCAATTTCGAACATTATTAAAAGTAAAGGAAATCTAGTGCGAGTAAAAATTAATCTCAAATGCTCCTCTTGTGGCAGTATCAATTACCTAAGCAGTAAAAATTCAAAAACCCATCCAGACAAGATCGAGGTTTTAAAGTATTGTCCCAAGGAAAGAAAAGTAACCCTACATCTTGAATCTAAGTAGATTTTATGGTAAAATAATAGGGATTTTAAGGAGTTTGATATGTATAACCTATTATTAACCATTTTATTAGTATTATCTGTTGTGATTGTGATTGCGATTTTCATGCAACCAACTAAAAACCAATCCAGCAATGTATTTGATGCCAGCTCAGGTGATTTGTTTGAACGCAGTAAAGCACGCGGTTTTGAAGCTGTAATGCAGCGTTTGACAGGGATTTTAGTCTTTTTCTGGCTAGCCATTGCCTTAGCATTGACGGTATTATCAAGTAGATAAGAAAATAATGGGCAGGACTAGGTCTTTGCCTCTTTTTATTTTTAAAGGATATTTGAGCAGGTTTTACAGTAAAAGAAAATAAAAAATCTAGAAAGAAAATATGAAAGATAGAATAAAAGAATATTTGCAAGATAAGGGAAAGGTGACTGTCAATGACTTGGCTCAGGCTTTGGGAAAAGACGGTTCCAAGGATTTTCGTGAGTTGATTAAAACCTTGTCCCTAATGGAAAGAAAGCACCAGATTCGCTTTGAAGAAGATGGAAGTCTGACCTTGGAAGTCAAGAAAAAACATGAGATTACTCTCAAGGGGATTTTTCATGCTCATAAAAATGGCTTTGGCTTTGTTAGTCTGGAAGGCGAGGAGGACGACCTTTTTGTAGGAAAAAACGATGTCAACTATGCTATTGATGGTGATACCGTTGAGGTCGTCATTAAGAAAGTCGCTGACCGCAATAAAGGAACAGCAGCAGAAGCAAAAATTATCGATATCTTAGAACACAGTCTGACAACAGTTGTTGGCCAAATCGTTCTAGATCAGGAAAAGCCCAAGTATGCTGGCTACATCCGTTCAAAGAATCAGAAAATCAGTCAACTGATTTATGTTAAGAAACCAGCCCTTAAACTCGAGGGAACCGAAGTTCTCAAGGTCTTTATCGATAAATACCCAAGCAAGAAACATGATTTCTTTGTTGCGAGTGTACTAGATGTGGTTGGGCATTCAACGGATGTCGGAATTGATGTTCTTGAGGTTTTGGAGTCTATGGACATTGTATCTGAGTTTCCAGAAGCTGTTGTCAAGGAAGCAGAAAGTGTTCCTGATGCTCCGTCTCAAAAGGATATGGAAGGTCGTCTGGATCTAAGAGATGAGATTACCTTTACCATTGATGGTGCGGATGCCAAGGACTTGGACGATGCGGTGCATATCAAGACCTTGAAAAATAGAAATCTAGAGCTTGGTGTTCACATCGCAGATGTTTCCTACTATGTAACCGAGGGTTCTGCCCTTGACAAGGAAGCCCTTAACCGCGCAACTTCTGTCTATGTGACAGACCGTGTGGTCCCAATGCTTCCAGAACGACTGTCAAATGGCATCTGTTCCCTCAATCCTCAAGTTGACCGCCTGACCCAGTCTGCCATTATGGAGATTGATAAACATGGTCGTGTGGTTAATTACACCATTACACAAACAGTTATCAAGACAAGCTTCCGTATGACCTATAGTGATGTCAATGATATCCTAGCTGGAGACAAGGAAAAGAGACAAGAATATCAGAAAATTGTTCCAAGTATTGAACTTATGGCTAAGCTCCATGAAACTCTAGAAAACATGCGTGTGAAACGTGGAGCCCTCAATTTTGATACCAATGAAGCTAAGATTTTAGTGGATAAACAAGGTAAGCCTGTTGATATCGTTCTTCGTCAGCGTGGTGTTGCCGAGCGCATGATTGAGTCCTTCATGTTGATGGCCAATGAAACAGTTGCCGAACATTTCAGCAAGTTGGATTTGCCTTTTATCTATCGAATTCACGAGGAGCCTAAGGCTGAAAAAGTTCAGAAGTTTATTGATTATGCTTCAAGCTTTGGCTTGCGCATTTATGGGACTGCCAGTGAGATTAGCCAGGAGGCTCTCCAAGACATCATGAGTGCTGTTGAGGGAGAACCTTATGCAGATGTATTATCCATGATGCTTCTTCGCTCTATGCAGCAGGCTCGCTATTCGGAGCATAACCATGGTCACTATGGTCTAGCGGCCGACTATTATACTCACTTTACCAGTCCGATTCGCCGTTATCCAGACCTCCTTGTTCATCGTATGATTCGTGATTACGGCCGTTCTAAGGAAATAGCAGAGCATTTTGAGAAAGTGATTCCAGAGATTGCGACCCAGTCTTCCAACCGGGAACGTCGTGCTATTGAGGCTGAACGTGAAGTCGAAGCCATGAAAAAGGCTGAGTACATGGAGGAATATGTAGGCGAAGAGTACGATGCGGTTGTATCAAGTATTGTCAAATTCGGTCTCTTTGTTGAATTGCCGAATACAGTTGAAGGCTTGATTCACATCACCAATTTGCCTGAGTTTTACCATTTCAATGAGCGGGATTTAACTCTTCGTGGGGAGAAATCAGGAACAACCTTCCGTGTAGGTCAGCAAATCCGTATCCGAGTTGAAAGAGCCGACAAGATGACGGGTGAAATTGACTTCTCTTACATCCCAAGTGAGTTTGATGTGATTGAAAAAGGCTTGAAACAGTCTAGTCGCAGTGACAGAGGGCGTGGTTCAAGTCGTCGTTCAGATAAGAAGGAAGATAAGAGAAAATCAGGACGCTCAAATGATAAGCGCAAGCATTCACAAAAAGACAAGAAGAAAAAAGGAAAGAAACCCTTTTACAAGGAAGTAGCTAAGAAAGGAGCCAAGCATGGCAAAGGGCGAGGGAAAGGTCGTCGCACAAAATAAAAAGGCGCGTCACGACTATACAATCGTAGATACGCTAGAGGCAGGGATGGTCCTGACTGGAACTGAAATCAAGAGTGTGCGAGCAGCTCGAATCAATCTCAAGGATGGCTTTGCCCAAGTAAAAAATGGGGAGGTCTGGTTGAGCAATGTTCATATCGCTCCTTACGAAGAGGGCAATATCTGGAACCAAGAACCAGAACGCCGTCGCAAACTCCTGCTCCATAAGAAACAAATCCAAAAATTGGAACAAGAGACCAAAGGGACAGGAATGACGCTGGTTCCCCTTAAGGTCTATATCAAAGATGGCTATGCCAAGCTCCTTTTAGGCCTAGCTAAAGGGAAGCATGACTACGACAAACGGGAGTCTATCAAACGTCGTGAACAAAACCGCGATATCGCGCGTGTCATGAAAGCAGTCAACCAGCGATAAAAAGAGGAATGAAAATGGAAAAACTAGTTGCCTATAAACGTATGCCCTTGTGGAATAAACAAACTATGCCTGAAGCTGTCCAGCAGAAACACAATACCAAGGTCGGGACTTGGGGCAAGATTACAGTTGTAAAAGGAGCCCTCAAGTTTATTGAGTTGACAGAAGATGGTGAGGTTCTAGCTGAACACCTCTTTGAAGCAGGTGCAGACAATCCCATGGCGCAACCGCAAGCCTGGCACCGAGTGGAGGCTGTAACAGACGATGTAGAATGGTATTTAGAATTTTATTGTAAACCTGAGGATTATTTCCCTAAAAAATACAATACCAATCCGGTTCATTCAGAGGTCCTAGAGGCCATGCAGACAGTAAAACCAGGGAAAGCCTTGGATTTGGGCTGTGGTCAAGGCCGTAACTCTCTCTTTCTTTCACAGAATGGTTTTGATGTGACGGCTGTGGATCAAAATGAATTGGCCCTTGAAATCTTACAAAGCATTGTGGAGCAGGAAGACCTGGATATGCCTGTAGGTCTTTACGATATCAATTCAGCTAGTATTGGGCAAGCGTATGATTTCATCGTATCGACAGTTGTTTTGATGTTTTTGCAAGCAGACCGCATTCCTGCAATTATCAAAAATATGCAGGAGCATACCACGGTCGGTGGTTATAATCTTATCGTTTGTGCCATGGACACGGAGGATTATCCTTGCTCGGTTAACTTCCCATTCACTTTTAAAGAAGGGGAATTGGCAAACTACTACAAGGATTGGGAGTTGGTCAAGTACAATGAAAATCCTGGTCATCTTCACCGTCGCGATGAGAATGGCAATCGTATTCAACTACGCTTTGCGACCATGCTAGCTAAAAAAATCAAATAAGTATGAATGAAGATTAGGAAATTTCCTGATCTTTTTTCTTTTTTACGAATAATATAGAAAAGGAGGGAATCATGTTTGTTGCGAGAGATGCTAGGGGAGAATTGGTAAATGTGTTAGAGGATAAACTTGAGAAGCAAGCATACACCTGCCCAGCTTGTGGAGGTCAGCTCCGTTTGCGTCAAGGACCAAGTGTCCGGACCCATTTTGCCCACAAAACCTTAAAAGACTGTGATTTTTCCTCTGAAAATGAAAGTCCAGAACACCTGGCAAATAAAGAATCACTTTATCACTGGTTGAACAAAGAGGCAGAGGTGCAATTAGAATACCTGCTTCCAGAGCTTAAACAGATTGCGGATGTGTTTGTAAATGGCAATCTTGCTCTAGAAGTTCAGTGTAGTCCCTTGCCACAGAAACTTCTTAAAGAGCGTAGCGAGGGCTATCGTAGTCAGGGTTACCAAGTACTGTGGTTACTGGGAGAAAAACTTTGGCTCAAGGAGCGTTTGACTCGTCTGCAAGAAGGTTTTCTCTATTTTAGTCAAAACGTGGGCTTTTATGTTTGGGAATTAGACAGTGAAAAACAAGTTTTAAGACTCAAATACCTGATTCACCAAGATCTCCGCGGTAAACTCCATTATCAAATCAAGGAATTTCTCTATGGTCAAGCTAGTTTATTGGAAATATTGCGTTTCCCTTATAAGAAACAAAAAATATCTCATTTTACAGTTTCTGAGGATAAGCACATCTGTCGCTATATCCGACAGCAACTCTATTACCAAAATCCTATTTGGATGAAAGAACAAGCAGAAGCTTATGAAAAGGGAGATAATATCCTGACTTATGGGCTGAAAGAATGGTATCCACAAATTCGACCACTAGTAGGTGAGTTTTGCCAGATTAAGCAAGATTTGACCAGCTATTATCAGTATTTTCAAACCTATTACCAAGAAAATCCTCAAAATGATTGGCAAAAGCTTTATCCACCAGCCTTTTATCAGCAATATTTCTTGAAAAATATGGTAAAATAAAAAGGATGGAGGAATCTAATGGTATTACAAAGACATGAAATAAATGAAAAAGATACATGGGATCTATCAACGATTTACCCAACTGACCAGGCTTGGGAAGAAGCCTTAAAAGATTTAACAGAACAATTGGAGAAAGTAGCCCAGTATGAAGGACATCTCCTGGATAGTGCGGATAGCCTACTCGAAATTACTGAATTTTCTCTTGAAATGGAACGCCAAATGGAGAAGCTTTACGTTTATGCTCATATGAAGAATGACCAAGACACACGTGAAGCCAAGTATCAAGAGTACTATGCCAAGGCCATGACTCTCTATAGTCAGCTAGACCAAGCCTTCTCATTCTATGAACCTGAATTTATGGAAATCAGTGAAAAGCAGTATGCTGACTTTTTAGAAGCTCAACCAAAATTACAGGTTTATCAACACTATTTTGACAAGCTTTTGCAAGGCAAGGAACACGTTCTTTCACAACGTGAAGAAGAATTATTAGCTGGAGCTGGGGAAATCTTTGGTTCGGCAAGTGAAACCTTCGCTATCTTGGACAATGCGGATATTGTGTTCCCTTATGTCCTCGACGATGATGGTAAGGAAGTTCAGCTATCTCATGGGACTTACACACGTTTGATGGAGTCTAAAAATCGTGAGGTTCGTCGTGGTGCTTATCAAGCCCTTTATGCGACTTATGAACAATTCCAACATACCTATGCCAAAACCTTGCAAACCAATGTTAAGGTGCAAAACTATCGTGCCAAAGTTCGCAACTACAAGAGCGCTCGTCATGCAGCCCTAGCAGCCAATTTTGTTCCAGAAAGTGTTTATGACAATTTGGTAGCAGCAGTTCGCAAGCATTTGCCACTCTTGCATCGTTACCTTGAACTTCGTTCAAAGATTTTGGGGATTTCAGACCTCAAGATGTACGATGTCTACACACCACTTTCATCTGTTGAATACAGTTTTACTTATGAAGAAGCCTTGAAAAAAGCAGAAGAAGCTTTGGCAGTATTGGGAGAGGATTACTTGAGCCGTGTTAAACGTGCCTTCAGTGAGCGTTGGATTGATGTTTACGAAAACCAAGGCAAGCGTTCAGGGGCTTACTCTGGTGGTTCTTACGATACAAATGCCTTTATGCTTCTTAACTGGCAGGACAATCTGGACAATCTCTTTACTCTTGTTCATGAAACAGGTCACAGTATGCACTCAAGCTATACTCGCGAAACTCAGCCTTATGTTTACGGGGATTACTCTATTTTCTTGGCTGAGATTGCCTCAACCACTAATGAAAATATCTTGACGGAGAAATTATTGGAAGAAGTGGAAGATGACACAACTCGCTTTGCTATTCTCAATAACTTCCTAGATGGTTTCCGTGGAACAGTTTTCCGCCAAACTCAATTTGCTGAATTTGAACACGCGATTCACCAAGCGGATCAAAATGGTGAAGTCTTGACAAGCGATTTCCTAAATAAACTCTACGCAGACTTGAACCAAGAGTATTATGGTTTGAGTAAGGAAGACAATCCTGAAATCCAGTACGAGTGGGCTCGCATTCCACACTTCTACTATAACTACTATGTATATCAATATTCAACAGGTTTTGCAGCAGCCTCAGCTTTGGCTGAAAAGATTGTTCATGGTAGTCAAGTAGACCGTGACCGTTATATCGACTACCTCAAGGCAGGTAAGTCTGACTATCCACTTAATGTCATGAGAAAAGCTGGTGTTGATATGGAGAAGGAAGACTATCTCAACGATGCTTTTGCAGTCTTCGAACGTCGCTTAAATGAGTTTGAAGCCCTTGTTGAAAAATTGGGATTGGCATAAGATGGTTGAATCGTATAGTAAAAATGCCAACCATAACATGCGTCGTCCTGTTGTCAAGGAAGAAATTGTAGACTTGATGCGTCAGCGTCAAAAGCAAGTAACAGGCTCTTTGAAAGAATTGGAAGACTTTGCTCGCAAGGAAAATATTCCTATCATTCCCCATGAAACGGTTGCTTATTTCCGTTTTCTCATGGAAACCATACAACCTAAAAATATTCTGGAAATAGGGACGGCCATCGGTTTTTCAGCCCTCTTGATGGCTGAACATGCGCCAAATGCTAAGATTACAACCATTGACCGCAATCCAGAAATGATTGGATTTGCCAAGGAAAATTTCACCCAGTTTGACAGTCGCAAGCAAATTACGCTCCTAGAAGGAGATGCGGTAGATGTCTTATCTACCTTGACAGAGTCCTATGATTTCGTCTTTATGGATTCAGCCAAGTCTAAATACATCGTCTTTCTGCCAGAAATCCTCAAACATTTGGAAGTCGGTGGTGTGGTTGTCTTGGATGATATTTTTCAAGGTGGTGATGTTGCCAAGGACATTATGGAGGTTCGTCGTGGCCAGCGAACTATTTATCGAGGCCTTCAAAGATTATTTGATGCAACTTTAGACAATCCAGGACTCACTGCAACATTAGTACCTTTAGGGGACGGCATTCTCATGCTTCGTAAAAATGTAGCAGATGTTCAATTGCTTGACAGCGAATAATTTTCAGAAAAATTTAAGAAAATATAGTAAAATAGATAGGGTAACACTTATCTCAAAGGAGTAGACATGAAGAAAAAACTATTGGCAGGTGCCATTACACTATTATCAGTAGCAACTTTAGCAGCTTGTTCGAAAGGTTCAGAAGGGGCAGACCTTATCAGCATGAAAGGGGATGTCATCACAGAACATCAATTTTATGAGCAAGTGAAAATCAATCCTTCAGCCCAACAAGTCTTGTTGAACATGACCATTCAAAAAGTATTTGAGAAGCAATATGGCTCAGAGGTAGATGAGAAAGAAATCGATGAAATCATTTCTGGAGAAGAAAAACAATATGGTGAGAATTACCAACGTGTCTTATCACAATCAGGTATGACTCTTGAAACACGTAAAGCACAAATTCGTACAAGTAAATTAGTTGAATTTGCAGTTAAAAAGGCTGCAGAAGCTGAATTAACTGATGAAGCCTATAAGAAAGCATTTGAGAACTATACTCCGGACGTAACTGCTCAAATTATTCGTCTTGATAATGAGGATAAAGCGAAAGAAGTCCTCGAAAAAGCTAAGGCAAGTGGCGCAGATTTCGCTCAATTAGCTAAAGATAACTCAACTGATGAGAAAACCAAAGCGAACGGTGGTGAAATCACTTTTGATTCAGCTTCAACAGAGGTACCAGATCAAGTTAAGAAGGCAGCTTTTGCCTTGGATGTTAATGGCATTTCTGATGTCATTACAGCTACTGGTACTCAAGCATACAGCAGTCAATATTACATTGTAAAACTCATTAAGAAAACAGAAAAGTCATCTAATATCGATGACTACAAAGAAAAATTGAAAACTGTTATCTTGACTCAAAAACAAAATGATGCATCATTTGTTCAAAGTATTGTCGGAAAAGAATTGCAAGCAGCTAATATCAAGGTTAAAGATCAAGCCTTCCAAAATATCTTTACCCAATATATCGGTGGTGGCGATTCAAGCTCAAGTAGTTCTTCAAAAGAATAAAACAGAAAAGAGCCAAGTGCTCTTTTTCTTATGAGAAAATCTTCTATCTTAAGGGTAAGAGTTTTTTTCTTTCGGAAAAAATGGTATAATAGCAATCAAAACTAGAAAATAAACGGAATTTGGGAATAATTTCTTTTGTTCTCATTAGATTGGTGATACTATGAAGATTAGTAAGAGGCATCTGTTAAACTATTCTATTCTAGTTCCTTACTTACTTTTATCTATTTTGGGCTTGATTGTAGTCTATTCTACAACCAGTGCCATTCTTATCGAAGAAGGTAAAAGTGCCCTCCAATTGGTTCGAAGTCAGGGAATGTTTTGGATACTTAGTTTAATATTGATTGCCTTGATATATAAGCTGAAATTGAATTTTTTAAGAAAAGAACGACTCTTATTTATTGTTATGTTTGTTGAGTTGATTCTCTTAGCTCTGGCTCGCTTAATTGGTACGCCAGTCAATGGAGCCTATGGTTGGATTTCAGTAGGACCTTTGACCATTCAGCCAGCAGAGTATTTGAAGATTATCATCGTCTGGTACTTGGCCCAACGTTTCTCAAAACAACAGGATGAAATTGGGATTTACGATTTTCAAGTTTTAACTCAAAATCAATGGATTCCTCGTGCTTTTAATGATTGGCGCTTCGTCCTACTAGTAATGATAGGAAGTTTAGCTATTTTCCCAGATTTGGGGAATGCTACCATCCTAGCTCTGGTCGCCTTGATTATGTATACAGTTAGTGGAATTGCTCATCGTTGGTTTATAGCCTTTATCGGTGTATTATTTGGAGTTTCAGCCCTATCCTTATCAGCTATCTCTATGATCGGGGTTGATAAGTTTTCAAAAGTTCCAGTATTTGGTTACGTTGCTAAGCGTTTCAGTGCCTACTTTAATCCCTTTGCCGATTTGGCAGGGTCAGGCCACCAACTTGCAAATTCCTACTTTGCCATGGTAAATGGTGGGTGGTTTGGTCTAGGCTTAGGAAATTCAATAGAAAAACGTGGTTATTTACCAGAGGCCCATACAGACTTTGTATTTTCAATTGTTATTGAAGAGTTTGGATTTGTGGGAGCCAGCTTGATTTTAGCACTTGTCTTTTTCCTGATTTTACGAATTATCCTAGTCGGTATTCGTGCTAAGAATCCCTTTAATTCCATGATGGCGATTGGGGTTGGGGGGATGATGCTGGTACAGGTATTTGTCAATATCGGTGGAATTTCTGGCATTATTCCTTCGACAGGAGTAACCTTCCCCTTCTTATCACAAGGAGGGAACAGTCTCCTAGTCTTGTCTGTAGCCATTGCTTTTGTCTTAAATATTGATGCAAGTGAAAAACGTGCCCAATTATATGAGGAGTTAGAAACTCACTCATCAAACTATATGTAGAGTTGATAGTGGAAAGGATTACCTATGTCTCTTCAAAAATTAGAAAACTATAGTAATAAAGCTGTCGTGCAAGAAGAAGTATTGATTTTAACAGAATTGTTAGAAGATATCACTAAAAATATGCTTGCCCCAGAGACTTTTGCAAAAATCATGGAGTTGAAAGAATTATCAACTCAAGAAGATTATCAGGGCTTGAACCAATTGGTTACGAGTCTGTCAAATGATGAAATGGCTTATATTTCACGCTATTTCTCTATCTTGCCCCTTTTGATTAATATTTCAGAAGACGTGGATTTGGCTTATGAAATCAACCACCAAAATAATATTGATCAAGATTATCTTGGTAAATTGTCAGCAACGATCAAAATGGTTGCAGAAAAAGAAAATGCAGTTGAAATTCTAGAACATTTGAATGTTGTCCCTGTTTTGACTGCCCATCCAACACAAGTACAACGTAAGAGTATGTTGGATTTGACAAACCATATCCATACCCTCTTGCGTAAGTATCGTGATGTGAAATTAGGCTTGATTAATAAGGAAAAATGGCATAATGATCTCCGTCGTTATATTGAAATTATCATGCAGACAGACATGATTCGTGAAAAGAAATTGAAAGTAACCAATGAAATCACGAATGTTATGGAATACTACAATAGTTCATTCCTGAAGGCAGTTCCTCATTTGACTGCTGAGTACAAACGTCTGGCTAAAAAACATGGCTTGGAGTTGAAACATCCAAAACCAATTACCATGGGTATGTGGATTGGTGGAGACCGTGATGGGAATCCTTTTGTTACAGCAGATACCTTGAAACAATCTGCTATGACTCAGTGTGAAGTCATCATGAACTACTATGATGAAAAAATTTACCAACTTTATCGTGAGTTCTCTCTCTCAACCAGTATTGTCAATGTGAGCAAGCAAGTCAGAGAAATGGCTCGTCAGTCTAAGGATAATTCTATTTATCGTGAAAAAGAGCTATACCGTCGTGCCTTGTTTGATATTCAATCAAAAATCCAAGCGACAAAAGCTTATTTGATTGAGGATAAGGAAGTTGGAGCTCGCTATGAAACAGCTAATGATTTTTATAAGGATTTAATTACCATTCGTGATTCCCTCTTGGAAAACAAGGGTGAAGCACTGATTTCTGGTGATTTTGTTGAGTTGATCCAGGCAGTTGAAATTTTTGGTTTCTATTTGGCATCTATTGACATGCGTCAAGATTCTAGTGTTCATGAAGCCTGTGTGGCTGAACTCTTGAAATCAGCAGGTATTCATTCTCATTATAGCGAACTAAGTGAAGAAGAAAAATGCCAGCTTCTCTTGAAAGAATTGGAAGAAGATCCACGTATTCTTTCTGCCACTCATGTTGAAAAATCAGAGTTACTTGAAAAAGAATTAGCAATCTTTAAGGCTGCTCGTAAGTTGAAAGATAAGTTGGGAGATGATGTCATTCGTCAGACAATCATTTCACATGCAACCAGCGTATCAGACATGTTGGAATTGGCTATCTTGCTAAAAGAAGTAGGGTTAGTTGATAAAGAAAGAGCCCGTGTCCAAATTGTTCCTCTCTTTGAAACAATTGAGGACTTGGACCACTCAGAAGAAACCATGAGAGAATACCTTTCTCTTCCTCTTGCTAAGAAATGGATTGCTTCACGTAATAACTACCAAGAAATCATGCTTGGCTACTCTGATAGTAATAAAGATGGTGGCTACCTATCATCATGTTGGACCCTCTACAAGGCTCAACAACAATTGACTGCTATTGGAGATGAATTCGGCGTTAAGGTTACCTTCTTCCACGGCCGTGGTGGGACTGTCGGTCGTGGTGGTGGACCAACCTATGAAGCCATCACATCTCAACCGCTCAAGTCTATCAAGGATCGTATCCGTTTGACAGAGCAGGGTGAAGTAATTGGCAATAAATACGGTAATAAAGACGCAGCTTACTATAACCTTGAAATGTTAGTATCTGCAGCCATTAACCGTATGATTACTCAGAAGAAGAGTGATACAAATACCTCAAATCGTTATGAAGCTATTATGGACCAAGTAGTGGACCGTAGTTACGATATCTACCGTGATTTGGTCTTTGGTAATGACCATTTCTATGATTATTTCTTCGAGTCAAGTCCAATCAAGGCTATTTCAAGCTTTAACATTGGTTCTCGTCCAGCCGCTCGTAAGACTATTACTGAAATCGGTGGTTTGAGAGCCATCCCTTGGGTATTCTCATGGTCGCAAAGTCGCGTCATGTTCCCTGGCTGGTATGGGGTTGGTTCAAGCTTCAAGGAATTTATCGATAAAAATCCAGAAAATATCGCTATCTTACGAGATATGTACCAAAACTGGCCTTTCTTCCAATCGCTTCTTTCAAATGTCGACATGGTCTTGTCAAAATCAAATATGAATATTGCTTTTGAATATGCCAAACTTTGTGAAGATGAAGAAGTAAAAGCAATCTATGAGACTATTTTAAACGAATGGCAAGTTACCAAGGAAGTCATCTTGGCTATTGAAGGATATGATGAACTCTTGGCTGAAAATCCATATCTAAAAGCAAGTTTGGATTATCGTATGCCTTACTTTAATATCCTTAACTATATCCAGTTGGAGTTGATTAAACGTCAACGCCGAGGAGAATTATCTAGCGACCAAGAAAAATTAATCCATACAACCATCAACGGAATTGCGACAGGATTGCGTAATTCGGGCTGATGTCTTTCAAACTTCCTCTTTTCTATAGGGGAAGTTTTTGAATCTTTCAAAAAAATGCTAAAAGAGTCTTGACAAGTAGTTGAAAAATGATATAATTTAACCATTCAGAAAAGTAATCATTCAAACTTTTTAGAGAGTCTGTGGTAGCTGAAAACAGATAAGTGATGATGATGAAAATTGGGCTGAATGTTATTTAGAATTTGAAATCATAAAAATTCGGTGAGCACACCTTACAGTGCATCTCGTTATTGCGAGACAGAGCGATAGGGAAATTCCCTATAATTGAGGTGGTACCGCGCATCGACGTCCTCACACAAGTTTTTTGTGTGAGGACTTTTTTGATGGAGGTTAGTATGGAAAGAAAACGATGGCGTCGCTTGTTTTGATAAGTGAAGTATTTTAAAGGAAGTAAAAAGGAGAAATAGCATGAAAAATAAACGTTTAATTGGAATTATCGCTGCATTAGCAGTCTTAGTAGCAGGAAGCTTAATTTACTCTTCAATGAATAAACCAGAAGCTAAGAATGAGAAGAAAGTTGCCAAAGTTGGTGTTCTTCAGTTTGTTAGCCATCCATCTCTTGATTTGATTTATAAAGGGATTCAAGATGGCCTTGCAGAAGAAGGTTATAAAGATGACCAAGTTAAAATCGATTTTATGAACTCAGAAGGTGATCAAAGTAAGGTTGCGACAATGAGTAAACAACTGGTCGCAAATGGGAATGACCTAGTAGTAGGGATTGCAACACCAGCTGCTCAAGGCTTGGCTAGTGCCACAAAAGACCTACCGGTTATCATGGCTGCTATTACAGACCCAATCGGTGCGAACTTGGTTAAAGATTTGAAAAAACCAGGTGGCAACATCACAGGGGTATCTGACCACAATCCAGCTCAACAACAAGTTGAACTCATCAAAGCTTTGACACCAAATGTGAAAACAATCGGAGCTCTTTACTCAAGCAGCGAAGACAATTCAAAAACTCAGGTAGAAGAATTTAAGGCTTATGCTGAAAAAGCAGGTTTGACTGTAGAAACATTTGCTGTTCCTTCAACAAATGAAATTGCTTCAACAGTTAACGTTATGACTAGCAAGGTTGATGCTATCTGGGTTCCAATCGATAACACAATTGCTTCAGCCTTCTCAACTGTTGTATCAAGCAACCAATCAGCTAAAAAACCAATCTATCCAAGCGCGACTGCCATGGTAGAAGCAGGTGGCTTGGCATCAGTTGTAGTTGACCAACACGACCTTGGTGTGGCAACAGGTAAAATGATTGCCCAAGTCTTGAAAGGTGCAAAACCAGCTGATACCCCAGTCAATGTCTTTTCAACTGGTAAGTCAGTTATCAACAAGAAATTGGCACAAGAGCTAGGTATTACGATTCCTGAATCTGTTCTAAAAGAAGCAGGACAAGTGATCGAATAATCTGTAATGGAGGAGTTGGGGACATCTCCTCCAATTTTTTTACAATAGACATCATATAGAAAAGGTTAAGAAACAGATGATATTATCTATTATTTCTCAAGGATTTGTCTGGGCTATTTTAGGTCTGGGAATCTTTATGACATTTAGGATTTTAAACTTTCCAGATATGACAACAGAAGGTTCCTTCCCTCTTGGGGGAGCTGTTGCTGTCACTCTGATAACCAAAGGCGTGAACCCTTTTTTAGCAACACTTGTTGCTGTTGGAGCAGGTTGTTTGGCTGGAATGGCAGCAGGCCTTCTTTATACAAAAGGGAAGATTCCAACCTTGCTCTCAGGGATTTTGGTGATGACTTCTTGTCACTCTATCATGCTCTTGATTATGGGACGTGCCAATTTAGGCTTGCTTGGAACTAAGCAAATTCAGGATGTCTTACCTTTTGATTCAGACTTGAACCAACTCTTGACGGGTCTTATCTTTGTCAGTCTTGTCATTGCTCTCATGCTCTTTTTCTTGGACACTAAACTTGGCCAAGCCTATATTGCTACAGGTGACAATCCTGATATGGCTAGAAGTTTTGGAATTCATACTGGACGCATGGAGCTCATGGGCTTGGTCTTATCAAATGGGGTGATTGCCCTTGCAGGTGCTCTCATTGCCCAGCAAGAAGGCTATGCTGATGTTTCTCGAGGAATCGGGGTTATCGTTGTGGGGCTTGCAAGTTTGATTATTGGGGAAGTTATTTTCAAGAGTTTGAGCTTAGCAGAGCGTCTAGTTACTATCGTTGTAGGTTCTATCGCTTATCAATTCTTAGTGTGGGCAGTTATTGCGCTTGGCTTTAATACAAGTTACCTTCGTTTGTACAGCGCCGTGATTTTAGCAGTCTGCCTCATGATTCCAACATTTAAGCAAACAATCTTGAAAGGAGCCAAATTAAGCAAATGACAGCAATTGTAGAATTAAAAAATGCAACCAAAGTCGTTAAAAATGGCTTTGATGAAGAAAAGATTATTTTAAATGATGTTTCCTTAGAAATTTTTGAACAGGACTTTATCACGATTTTAGGTGGAAATGGTGCTGGGAAATCGACTCTCTTTAACACTATTGCAGGAACTTTATCACTAACCAGTGGAACTATCCGTATTTTAGGTGAGGATGTTACTAAGTTTTCACCAGAGAAGCGCGCTAAATATCTGTCTCGTGTCTTCCAAGATCCCAAGATGGGGACAGCTCCTCGTATGACAGTGGCAGAGAATCTCTTGATTGCCAAGTTTCGTGGTGAAAAGCGTGGACTGTTTCCGAGACGTCTGGCTAGCTATAAGGATGAATTTCAGTCAACCATTGAAAAAGTGGGAAACGGTCTTGAGAAACACTTGAATACACCGATTGAGTTCTTATCAGGTGGACAAAGACAGGCTTTGAGTCTCTTGATGGCAACCTTGAAGCGTCCTGAATTACTCTTGTTAGACGAGCATACTGCAGCCCTTGATCCAAAGACCAGTGTGGCTTTGATGGAATTGACAGATGAATTTGTCAAGAAAGATCAGCTGACAGCGCTTATGATTACCCATCATATGGAAGATGCATTCAAATATGGTAATCGTTTAATTGTCATGAAAGAAGGACGAATTATCCAAGATTTGAAACAAGAAGAAAAAGCAAAAATGAAAATCTCTGATTATTATCAGCTCTTTGAATAAACTAGGGAAAATGAGTGAAATGGTTTACTTTTTTTCTGAAATAAAGTATACTATATAAAGTAAACTATGATAACATGGAGGTATTGTGTATGGTTGACAAACAAGTCATTGAAGAAATCAAAAACAATGCCAACATTGTGGAAGTCATAGGAGATGTGATTTCTTTACAAAAGGCAGGACGGAACTATCTAGGGCTCTGTCCTTTTCATGGTGAAAAAACACCTTCTTTCAACGTTGTTGAGGATAAGCAGTTTTACCACTGTTTTGGTTGTGGTCGCTCAGGTGATGTCTTTAAGTTCATAGAGGAGTACCAAGGGGTTCCCTTTATGGAGGCTGTCCAAATCTTAGGTCAGCGTGTTGGGATTGAGGTTGAAAAGCCGCTTTATAGTGAACAGAAGCCAGTTTCGCCTCACCAAGCTCTTTATGATATGCACGAAGATGCTGCCAAATTTTACCATGCTATTCTCATGACAACGACTATGGGAGAAGAGGCCAGAAATTACCTTTATCAGCGTGGTTTGACAGATGAAGTGCTCAAACATTTTCGGATTGGTTTAGCACCTCCAGAACGCAACTATCTTTATCAACGTTTGTCTGGTCAGTATCGTGAAGAGGATTTCTTGAATTCAGGACTGTTTTATCTCTCGGATGCCAATCAATTTGTAGACACCTTTCACAATCGTATTATGTTTCCCCTGACAAATGACCAAGGAAAAGTTATTGCCTTCTCAGGTCGTATCTGGCAGAAAACGGATTCACAAACTTCTAAGTATAAAAATAGCCGATCGACTGCAATTTTTAACAAAAGTTACGAATTATATCATATGGATAGGGCAAAAAAATCTTCTGGCAAAACCAGTGAGATTTACCTCATGGAAGGATTCATGGATGTCATTGCAGCCTATCGGGCTGGAATCGAAAATGCTGTCGCATCTATGGGAACAGCCTTGAGTCGTGAGCATGTTGAGCATCTGAAAAGGTTAACCAAGAAGTTGGTTCTGGTATACGATGGCGATAAGGCTGGGCAGGCTGCGACATTGAAAGCGCTGGATGAAATTGGTGATATGCCTGTGCAAATCGTTAGCATGCCTGATAGCTTGGATCCGGATGAGTATCTACAAAAAAATGGACCAGAAGATTTGGCCTATCTATTAACGAAAACTCGTATTAGTCCGATTGAGTTCTACATTCACCAGTACAAACCTGAAAATAGTGAAAATCTGCAGGCTCAGATTGAGTTTATTGAAAAAATAGCTCCCTTGATTGTTCAAGAAAAGTCCATCACCGCTCAAAACAGCTATATTCATATTTTAGCTGATAGTCTGGCGTCCTTTGATTATGCCCAGATTGAGCAGATTGTTAATGAAAGCCGCCAGGCACAAAGGCAGAATCGCATGGAAGGAATTTCCAGACCGACGCCAATTACTATGCCTGTCACCAAGCAGTTATCGGTTATTATGAGAGCAGAAGCTCATCTACTTTATCGAATGATGGAATCCCCTCTTATTTTGAACGATTACCGCTTGCGAGAAGACTTTGCATTTGATACGCCTGAATTTCAGGTTTTATATGACTTGCTTGGCCAGTATGGAAATCTTCCTCCAGAAGTTCTAGCTGAACAGACAGAGGAAGTTGAAAGAGCTTGGTACCAAGTTTTAGCTCAGGATTTGCCTGCTGAGATGTCACCTCAGGAACTTAGTGAAGTAGAAATGACTCGAAACAAGGCTCTCTTGAATCAGGACAATATGAGAATCAAAAAGAAGGTGCAGGAAGCTAGCCATGTAGGAGATACCGACACAGCCTTAGAAGAATTGGAACGTTTAATTTCCCAAAAGAGAAGAATGGAGTAATAATGGCAACAAAACAAAAAGAAGTAACAACATTTGATGTACAAGTAGCAGAATTTATCCGTAATCATAAACAAAAAGGGACAGCAACTGATGATGAAATCAATGCTAGTCTAGTTATTCCTTTTACCTTGGATGCTGATGGGATTGAAGATCTCTTGCAACGAATTCAGGATGCAGGAATTTCTATCACAGATAACGAAGGGAATCCAAGTGCGCGTGTTCTTAGTGCTGAAGAAGAACCAGAACTTAGTGATGAGGACTTGATTGGTTCAACTTCGGCTAAGGTTAATGACCCTGTCCGTATGTACTTAAAAGAAATCGGGGTCGTTCCTCTCTTGACCAATGAAGAGGAAAAAGAATTGGCGCTGGCTGTTGAAGCGGGTGATATCGAAGCCAAACAACGTCTTGCGGAAGCCAACCTTCGTTTGGTTGTTTCGATTGCCAAACGCTATGTCGGCCGTGGTATGCAGTTCCTTGACTTGATTCAAGAAGGGAACATGGGCTTGATGAAGGCGGTTGACAAGTTTGACTATTCTAAAGGGTTCAAGTTCTCAACTTATGCAACTTGGTGGATTCGTCAGGCTATCACTCGTGCTATTGCGGATCAAGCTCGTACTATCCGTATCCCAGTTCACATGGTTGAAACCATCAATAAATTGGTTCGTGAACAGCGTAACCTTCTTCAAGAATTGGGACAAGATCCAACACCAGAACAAATCGCTGAACGTATGGATATGACTCCTGACAAGGTTCGTGAAATCTTGAAGATTGCCCAAGAACCAGTATCTCTTGAAACTCCTATTGGTGAAGAGGATGATAGCCACCTTGGGGACTTTATCGAAGATGAAGTGATTGAAAATCCAGTGGACTATACAACTCGTATCGTCTTGCGTGAGCAGTTGGATGAGGTCTTGGATACTCTTACAGACCGTGAAGAAAATGTTTTGCGTCTGCGTTTTGGGCTAGATGATGGTAAAATGCGTACTCTTGAAGATGTGGGTAAAGTCTTTAACGTGACTCGCGAACGTATCCGTCAGATTGAAGCTAAAGCTTTGAGAAAACTACGCCAACCAAGTCGCAGCAAACCGCTTCGTGATTTTATTGAAGACTAAGAGTGAGGATGAATATGGCTTATACAGAAGAGCAAATCGAAAACATCAAAACACGAATTTTATCAGCCTTGGAAGAAGTTATTGACCCTGAGTTGGGAATCGATATTGTCAATCTTGGTTTGATTTATGAGATTCGTTTTGACGGTGACACAGGGCAAACAGAGATTGATATGACTTTGACAACCATGGGTTGTCCCCTAGCAGATCTTTTGACAGACCAGATTTATGATGCTATGACAGAGGTGCCAGAAGTAACGGATACTGAGGTTAAATTAGTCTGGTATCCAGCCTGGACAGTTGAAAAAATGAGTCGCTATGCACGCATTGCCCTAGGCATTAAGTAAACCTATAAAAACATGTGAGAGATTATTGGAAAAGCGAGGAAATTTCCCCCTCTTTTCCCTAGTCTCTCCTTTCTTTTGCTGATTTTATTCAAAGAAAATGATATAATAGTAGTTATGGAAAAAAAGAAATTACGCATCAATATGTTGAGTTCAAGTGAGAAAGTAGCAGGACAAGGAGTTTCAGGTGCCTACCGTGAATTAGTTCGTCTTCTTCACCGTGATGCCAAGGACCAATTGATTGTTACAGAAAATCTTCCAATAGAGGCAGATGTGACTCACTTTCATACAATTGATTTCCCCTATTATTTATCAACATTTCAAAAGAAACGCTCAGGAAGGAAAATTGGCTATGTGCATTTCTTGCCTGATACACTTGAGGGGAGTTTGAAAATTCCATTTTTCTTAAAGAGAATTGTGAAACGCTATGTATTTTCTTTTTACAACCGGATGGAGCACTTGGTTGTGGTCAATCCGATGTTTATTGAGGATTTGGTGGCAGCTGGTATTCCACGTGAAAAAGTGACTTATATTCCTAACTTTGTCAATAAGGAAAAATGGCATCCTCTTCCACAGGAAGAGGTAGCGAGACTTCGTACAGAGCTAGGTCTTAGTGACAATCAGTTTATCGTAGTAGGTGCTGGTCAAGTTCAGAAACGCAAAGGGATTGATGACTTTATCCGTCTGGCTGAGGAATTGCCGCAGATTACCTTTATCTGGGCCGGCGGTTTCTCTTTTGGTGGTATGACAGATGGTTATGAACGCTACAAGAAAATGATGGAGAATCCCCCTAAAAATTTGATGTTTCCAGGTATTGTGTCACCAGAGCGGATGCGTGAATTGTATGCCCTAGCGGACCTTTTCTTGTTGCCTAGTTACAATGAACTCTTTCCGATGACTATTTTAGAAGCGGCCAGTTGTGAGGCTCCTATCATGTTACGTGATTTGGATCTCTATAAGGTGATTTTAGAGGGAAATTATCGGGCGACAGCAGATAGAGAAGAGATGAAAGAGGCTATTTTGGAATATCAAGCAAATCCTGCTGCCTTAAAAGAACTCAAAGAAAAAGCTAAGAATATTTCTAGGGAGTATTCAGAAGAGCATCTGTTACAAATCTGGTTGGACTTTTATGAGAAACAAGCCGCTTTAGGGAGAAAGTAAAAAGTGAGGTAATCTATGCGAATTGGTTTATTTACAGATACCTATTTTCCTCAGGTTTCAGGTGTTGCGACCAGTATTCGAACCTTGAAAACCGAACTTGAAAAGCAGGGACATGCTGTTTTTATCTTTACTACGACAGATAAGGATGTCAATCGCTACGAAGATTGGCAAATTATCCGCATTCCAAGTGTTCCTTTTTTTGCTTTTAAAGATCGTCGCTTTGCCTACCGAGGTTTTAGCAAGGCGCTTGAAATTGCCAAACAGTATCAGCTAGATATTATCCATACTCAGACAGAATTTTCTCTTGGTTTGTTGGGGATTTGGATTGCGCGTGAATTGAAAATCCCAGTCATCCATACCTATCACACCCAATACGAAGACTATGTGCATTATATTGCCAAGGGGATGTTGATTCGTCCTAGTATGGTCAAGTATCTGGTTAGAGGTTTCTTGCATGATGTGGATGGGGTGATTTGCCCGAGTGAGATTGTCCGTGACTTGCTATCTGACTATAAGGTTAAGGTTGAAAAAAGGGTCATTCCAACTGGGATTGAATTAGCCAAGTTTGAGCGTCCGGAAATCAAGCAAGAAAATCTAAAAGAACTGCGTAGTAAATTAGGAATTCAAGATGATGAACAGATGTTGCTGAGTCTTTCCAGAATTTCCTATGAAAAAAATATTCAAGCAGTATTAGCAGCTTTTGCAGAAGTTCTGAAAGAGGAAGACAAGGTTAAACTGGTAGTTGCTGGGGATGGGCCTTATCTGAATGACCTCAAAGAGCAAGCTCAGAAACTAGAGATTCAAGACTCAGTTATCTTTACAGGAATGATTGCTCCTAGTGAAACGGCTCTTTACTACAAGGCGGCGGATTTCTTTATCTCGGCATCGACAAGTGAGACGCAAGGTTTGACATACTTGGAAAGCTTGGCCAGTGGAACGCCTGTCATTGCTCACGGAAATCCTTATCTGGATAATCTTATCAATGACAAGATGTTTGGAACCTTGTACTACGGTGAACATGATTTGGCTGGGGCTATTTTAGAAGCCCTGATTGCAACGCCAGACATGAATGAGTATACCTTATCAGCTAAATTATACGAGATTTCAGCCGAGAATTTTGGGAAACGAGTGCATGAATTTTATCTGGATGCCATTATTTCAAATAATTTCCAGAAAGATTTATCTAAAGATGATACGGTCAGTCAGCGTATCTTTAAGACAGTTTTGTATCTTCCACAACAGGTGGTTGCTGTACCGGTAAAAGGCTCTAGACGGATGCTAAAAGCGTCGAAAACACAGCTGATTAGCATGAGAGATTATTTGACAGACCGTGAAGAATAGAAAGAGGACAAGTTATGAATAAACGATTAATGAGAAGCGGCCGTGACCAAAAGATTGCGGGTGTTTGTGCTGGGGTGGCCAATTATCTAGATATGGATCCTACTATCGTTCGCGTTATTTGGGGTGTCCTTGCTTTTTGTTACGGAGTTGGAATTGTAGCCTATATCATTTTATGGATTATTGCGCCCGTAGCAAGTGACTATTGAAAACTAGCTAAATTCATGCTAAGATAATAGAAAATAGAATGTAACGAAGGAGATAAAAATGGCATTTGGAGATAATGGAAAACGTAAAAAAACGATGTTTGAGAAATTAACCTTGCTTATCGTGCTTATCATGTTAGTAGCAAGTATTTTGGGTATTTTTGCAACTGCAATTGGTGCCCTCAGTAATCTATAAAAAGATTCAAGAAAATTTTGTGACTGGGATTTCCCAGCCCTTTTTTAAAGTGAGAAGAAAAAATGAGTATGTTTTTAGATACAGCTAAGATCAAGGTCAAGGCTGGTAATGGTGGCGATGGCATGGTTGCCTTTCGCCGTGAAAAATATGTCCCTAATGGCGGTCCTTGGGGTGGTGACGGTGGTCGTGGAGGAAATGTGGTCTTCGTTGTAGACGAAGGGCTACGTACCTTGATGGATTTCCGCTACAATCGCCATTTCAAGGCTGAGTCTGGTGAAAAAGGAATGACCAAAGGGATGCATGGTCGTGGTGCTGAGGACCTTAGAGTTCGAGTACCACAAGGTACGACTGTGCGTGATGCAGAGACTGGCAAGGTCTTGACAGATTTGATTGAACACGGTCAAGAATTTATCGTTGCCCACGGTGGTCGCGGTGGACGTGGAAATATTCGATTTGCGACACCAAAAAATCCTGCACCGGAAATCTCTGAAAATGGAGAACCAGGTCAGGAACGTGAGTTACAATTGGAACTAAAAATCTTGGCTGATGTTGGTTTAGTTGGATTCCCATCTGTTGGGAAATCAACCCTTTTAAGTGTTATCACATCTGCTAAACCTAAAATTGGTGCCTACCATTTTACGACTATTGTGCCAAATCTTGGTATGGTTCGTACCCAATCAGGTGACTCCTTTGCAGTAGCTGATTTACCAGGTTTGATTGAAGGGGCTAGTCAAGGTGTTGGTTTGGGAACTCAGTTTCTCCGTCACATTGAGCGTACCCGTGTTATCCTTCATATTATTGATATGTCAGCTAGTGAAGGACGTGATCCTTATGAGGATTATCTTGCCATTAACAAGGAGCTGGAGTCATACAATCTTCGCCTCATGGAGCGTCCACAGATTATTGTAGCCAATAAGATGGATATGCCTGAGAGTCAGGAAAATCTTGAAGAATTCAAGAAAAAATTAGCTGAAAACTACGATGAATTTGAAGACTTACCAGCTATTTTCCCAATTTCTGGATTGACCAAGCAAGGTCTGGCTACTCTATTGGATGCTACAGCTGAATTGCTAGATAAGACACCAGAATTCTTGCTCTACGACGAGTCCGATATGGAAGAAGAAGCTTACTATGGATTTGACGAGGAAGAGAAAGCCTTTGAAATTAGTCGTGATGACGATGCGACATGGGTGCTTTCTGGTGAAAAACTCATGAAACTCTTTAATATGACCAACTTTGATCGTGACGAATCGGTCATGAAATTTGCTCGCCAGCTACGGGGCATGGGGGTTGATGAAGTCCTTCGTGAGCGTGGAGCTAAAGATGGTGATTTGGTCCGCATTGGCAAGTTTGAGTTTGAATTTGTAGACTAGGAGACTGATATGGGAGATAAACCGATATCTTTCCGAGATGCAGATGGCAACTTTGTTTCCGCCGCAGACGTTTGGAATGAAAAGAAATTGGAAGAACTGTTTAATCGTCTCAATCCAAATCGTGCCCTGAGATTAGCACGAACTAAAAAAGAGAATCCATCTCAGTAAAGAATATAACAAAATTCCGTGCCACATGAGACACGGAATTTTGTTATTCTTCAAAGAAAAATGGTGGAGCGAATTTTTTTAATTCTTCAAAGCATTTTTGAGCAGCTTCTGCATCTTCACAGATGACGAGACAAACATCATCTCCACAGAGAGTAGCGATAGCGTCAGGGAAGCTCAAAGCATCAATGATAGAACCAAAGGATTGAGCAAGTCCAGGAAGGGTTTTTAGCAGGACTTGGTGTTGAACGGGGCGCATCAAGACAAGAGCATCCTCCATATAAATTTCGAGACGTTTTTCCCATTTTGAGATAGAATCTGTATTGAGCACGTAGTAAGAGTTGTCTTCTTCTCGTACTTTTGAAAGGTTCATGCTTTTAATATCTCTCGAAAGTGTAGCTTGTGTAACTTGAATATCATTATCGGCAAGAAGAGCTTGTAGCTCAGCTTGAGTATGAATCTTGTTTTTCGTTATAAGAGCTCGTATGAGTTGGTGTCGGTGTTCAGATTTGTTCATAAATTGTTACTCCTTGTACAAGGTACAGAAAGCGTGGACTGAACGAGAATGTCAGTCGGGTGGTAAGCGGTATTGTCACGTATGATGATTTCAAAGTCAGTAGTATAAAGAACTATACGGAGAAAATCTCCTTCCTTTAACTTGTCACTAGTTGAATGTAGATGAATTGGCTTTATATCTGTTGTGTTCTTTACTGACAGTAAATCCTTCCATTAGGGTAGCATTTTGTCACGACTTGTTGTGAATTTACGATTAATGTTAATTCACAGAGATTTTCCAACATGTGGTAGCGAGTATTATTAATGAGCACACATGTTGGTTAGGGTCTTAGTATCTTTTGTCCAAACTTCCGTGTAGACTTATCATAAGCCTATATCGGGATTGAATTTGAAACCAAGTTTATTTTTCGTTAGACTGTTCAAGTGGAAATCTTCCATATTGAACAGTCTGATATATTATACCTTTTGACAAGGTAGGATAAGACTAGACTGTTCAAGATCGACAGTCAGCTGGTAGTCAGTATTGTCACGGATTGTGATTTCAAAGTCAGTAGTATAGAGGACTAAACGAAGAGTATCTCCTTCTTTTAACTTGTAAATAGTTGGTTGCAATTCAAATTGGATATCCATCCATTCATCTGCGGTAATATCCTCTACTAACAGTAGATCATTTCTATTTTGCAAATTGAGACAGCCTTTTGTCACGACGCGTTGTGCATTTTCACGAAAAGGCAATTCGTTAAGATTTTCCAACATGTAGTAGCGACCGTTGTCAATGGTTCTAGCACTTAAAACAGCTGGATAAGGTTGTAGGTATTTCTTCTGTCCAAGTTCTAGCAGTTGAGCTGATAAGAGCCCCTTGTTTGTGCTGGATTTGATACGAAGATTGAGTTGAGCTCGACCGTTCAAGTGAAGATATTTGGTTACAGGAAGGTCAATGGTGATTTGATTGACTTTCCCTTGATAGAGTTCTGTATTGAAGGTCTGGTAAGTCTTACCATAACGCTCAAAATCCTTATCTGAGTAATGGTTTTGAATAACTTGCTCTTCTTGACCAAGTGCGAAGGTTTCAAAGTTTTCTTGCTCACCGAAGTTATCAAGAGATAACCAAGTCTGAGGAGCAGTATTGTCCTGCCAGATAACAGTAGGAAGTTGGTAATCTGTTTCCTGTCCCAGTAATTTCTTAGTCAATAAAGCATTCATGGATTCACGGAAGTCAATGGATTGCCAGTTGTTCATATAAACATGGGCACCATTATGGAAAAAGAGATGCTTATTGATATGAGATGGAAGAGCATGGAACATCTGGTAAACATGAAGTGGTTTGACATTCCAATCCTGTGAACCGTGGGTAAAGATAACCTCAGCCTTTACTTTATGGGCATTGAGCAGATAATTGCGGTCATGCCAAAACTGATTGTAATCGCCAGTCTTGCGATCCAGTTGCTCTTTTACTTTTTCTAAGTCAGCTTGGTGAGCTTCGTTCCCACGGATATAGTCACCAGCCAAGAGATTACGAGAGTAGGTTAGTTCAGTAAGGGAGTCAAAGTCCTCACCTGGATAACCACCTGGGCTAGTGACCAGACCGTTTTCACGGTAGTAGTTATACCATGAAGAAATGCCAGCCTCGGCAATGATAACTTCTAAACCATCGACACCTGTGGTCGCAAGACCATTGGACATGGTACCTAGATAGGAAAGCCCAGTTGTGGCCACTTTTCCGTTTGACCAGTCAGCCTTGACTTGACGCTGGCGCGTGTGATCAGTAAAGGCACGGCAACGACCATTGAGCCAATCGATAACATTTTTATAAGCCTCGATTTGCTGATAGTCCCCGTTAGTCATGAAACCTGTGGAGTCTTTTGTACCAACACCTGAAACATATAGATTAGCAAAACCACGTGGAAGGAAGTAGTCGTTGAGACTATAGCTAGCGTTGATGTGCGTCAGTTTTTCCTCAGCTTCTGACACAAGCTCAGCTTGACCTTGGGCTTGGACGAGATTTAGTTGAGGTTCTTCTAGCTCAATCTTGTGAGTAGGTTTAACCTCGAGTTCGCCCTCCATCTTGTAAAGTGCTTTGTCGCTAGCTTTATCATTGGTTCCCTGATGATAAGGACTCGCTGTCATGATAGCAGGGATTTGCCCGTCATAACGAGGACGAATAATGCTGACCTTGACTAGATCTGGTAGACCTTTTTGGTCAGTATCGACACGAGACTCAACGTAAACGACTTCTCGAATGACATCATGGCTAGAAAAAGTTGCTAAACTTTTGCCGTTAAAGTAGTGATAGTCATTATCCTCAGGAATAAGACCGTCACTGACAAGTTGGTCGATAAGAGTGTTTCCCTTTTTGGTGCGAGTATTGAGTAACTGATAGAGATTTTCAATCAAATCACCGTATACGATGGGAAAACCAGTTTCTTTACGGAAAACATCACTGTTTTCAAAGTCAACCAAATAAGAAAATCCTAAAAGTTGAAAAGCCACAGTATAGAAAATATCTGCAGTCAACTCTTTATCTGATTGAAAAAATGTCAATAAGTCAGTTTCTTTATCAACTGCTAAACTGGATAGAGGATAGGAGCTGTTTTTAAAATTAAAAAAGAAACGAATAAGAAACGCTTCAAGCATTTGTTTATTTGTAATGTTGACTGGTAAATCAAATCCATACTTTTTTAATTCAAAGATAATTGTATCTCTAGGTAGTGCTAAATAGCTGAATTGATTAAAACGCATAAGACCTCCTATTTATGAAATATATTACATTTATTATATCAAAAAATAGAGAGAAAAGAAACTATAAAAATCAACAGAAATTATAATAAATAAAAATGAGTATTTATGAAATAAACATGTAAAATGATAAGCCTAAATACAAAAATATTAGTGATACTGTTAAAAATCGTGCAAGGATTGTCTAGTCAACTATGATTTGAGCTATTAGATATTAAAGCATCAGTAATAGTAATAGAAATTTTAAGAAAATGGTATAATATAGTGAGAACGATAGAGGAGAAGTGTAAATTGATCGCACAACTAGATACAAAAACAGTCTATAGTTTTATGGAGAGCGTCATTTCGATCGACAAGTATGTGAGAGCAGCTAAAGAATTTGGCTACACTCATCTGGCTATGATGGATATCGATAATCTTTATGGTGCTTTTGACTTTCTAGAAGTTACAAAAAAATACGGCATTCATCCTTTGTTAGGGCTTGAAATGAATGTGCTTGTAGATGACAAGGATGTGAATCTGCGTTTTTTGGCTCTATCTAGTGTGGGCTATCAGCAGTTGATGAAACTTTCAACAGCCAAGATGCAGGGGGAGAAAACTTGGTCAGTCCTGAATCAGTATCTAGAGGATATTGCGGTAATTGTGCCTTATTTTGAAGAGCTTGAGTTGTTAAATCTAGGCTGTGATTACTATATAGGTGTTTACCCAGAAACATTGGCCAGCGAATTTCACCATCCAATCTTGCCCCTTTATCGGGTCAATACATTTGAAAGTAAGGATAGAGAAATTCTGCAAGTGTTAACAGCGATTAAAGAAAATCTTCCCCTTAGAGAAGTTCCCTTGCGCTCACGACAAGATGTCTTTATATCAGCAAGTTCTTTAGAGAAACTATTCCAAGAACGTTTTCCTCAAGCCTTGTACAATTTAGAAAAGCTTATTTCAGGCATTTCTTATGACTTGGATACTAGTCTGAAATTGCCTCGCTTTAATCCTGCTAGACCAGCAGTAGAAGAGTTGAGAGAACGCGCTGAATTGGGGCTTGCTCAGAAGGGGTTAACTGGTAAAGAATATCAAGACCGTCTAGACCAAGAATTGGCTGTTATTCATGATATGGGCTTTGATGATTATTTCTTGGTTGTTTGGGATTTGCTGCGTTTTGGACGTTCAAATGGCTACTATATGGGAATGGGACGAGGTTCCGCAGTTGGTAGCTTGGTTTCCTATGCTTTGGATATCACAGGGATTGACCCAGTTCAGAAGAATCTGATTTTTGAACGTTTCCTCAATCGTGAACGCTATACCATGCCTGATATTGATATAGATATCCCTGATATTTATCGTCCAGATTTTATCAGATATGTTGGTAACAAATATGGTAGCAAACATGCTGCGCAAATCGTTACTTTTTCTACCTTTGGGGCCAAGCAAGCTTTGCGAGATGTCTTGAAGCGCTTTGGTGTTCCAGAGTATGAATTATCTGCAATTACCAAGAAAATCAGTTTTCGTGATAATCTCAAGTCGGCCTATGAGGGTAATCTCCAGTTTCGTCAGCAAATCAATAGTAAGCTAGAATATCAAAAAGCCTTTGAAATTGCTTGCAAGATAGAGGGCTATCCAAGACAAACCTCTGTCCATGCGGCTGGTGTTGTAATCAGTGACCAAGATTTGACCAATTACATCCCTCTAAAACATGGTGACGAAATTCCGCTGACTCAGTATGATGCTCATGGAGTTGAATCTAGCGGGCTATTGAAAATGGACTTTCTGGGACTGCGAAATTTGACCTTTGTCCAGAAGATGCAAGAATTGCTTGCTGAATCAGAAGGTATTCACCTTAAAATTGAAGAAATTGATTTGGAAGACAAAGAAACGTTAGCTTTATTTGCCTCTGGCAATACAAAAGGTATCTTTCAATTTGAACAACCTGGTGCCATTCGCTTGCTCAAACGTGTGCAACCAGTCTGTTTTGAAGATGTCGTAGCAACTACTTCTCTAAATCGACCAGGTGCCAGTGACTACATCAATAATTTTGTGGCAAGAAAGCATGGGCAGGAAGAAGTGACTATTCTGGATCCAGTACTGGAGGATATTTTGGCTCCAACCTACGGCATCATGCTCTATCAGGAGCAGGTTATGCAGGTTGCTCAGAGATTTGCTGGATTTAGCCTCGGAAAAGCCGATATTTTACGTCGGGCTATGGGGAAAAAGGATGCCTCTGCCATGCATGAAATGAGGGAATCCTTTATTCAAGGCTCCATAGAAGCTGGTCATACTAGGGAAAAGGCTGAGCAGGTCTTTGATGTTATGGAGAAGTTTGCAGGTTATGGATTTAACCGATCTCACGCCTATGCCTACTCAGCCTTGGCCTTCCAGTTGGCCTATTTCAAAACGCATTATCCAGCCATTTTTTATCAGGTCATGCTGAATTCTTCCAACAGTGATTACCTAACAGACGCTCTTGAAGCAGGCTTTGAAGTAGCACCTCTGTCCATCAATACCATTCCTTATCATGATAAAATTGCCAACAAGTCCATCTATCTAGGTCTGAAATCGATTAAGGGAGTCAGCAAGGATTTGGCGCTTTGGATTATTGAAAATAGACCCTATTCGAGCATTGAAGATTTTATAGCTAAATTACCTGAGAATTATCTGAAACTTCCTCTGCTAGAACCTTTGGTAAAAGTTGGTCTTTTCGATTCATTTGAAAAAAATCGCCAAAAAGTATTTAATAATTTAGGTAATCTATTTGAATTTGTGAAAGAGTTAGGAAGCTTGTTCGGTGATACAATATATAGTTGGCAGGAATCGGAAGATTGGACAGAACAAGAAAAATTCTATATGGAACAAGAGTTTCTAGGGGTAGGAGTTAGCAAACATCCCTTACAAGCTATTGCAAGTAAGGCTATCTACCCAATTACACCAATCGGAAATTTGTCAGAAAATAGTCACGCCATTATATTGGTTGAAATTCAGAAAATAAAAGTGATTCGGACCAAAAAGGGTGAAAACATGGCATTCTTACAGGTAGATGATAGTAAGAAAAAATTGGATGTTACCCTCTTCTCAGACTTATATCGACAGATTGGGCAGGAATTGAAAGAAGGAGCTTTCTACTATATAAGAGGAAAAATTCAGTTACGAGATGGCCGTCTGCAAATGATTGCACAAGAAATAAGAGCAGCAGTGGCTGAACGCTTTTGGATACAGGTAAAAAATCATGAATCGGATCAAGAAATTTCGAGAATTTTAGACCAGTATAAAGGCCCAATCCCAGTCATCATCAGGTATGAAGAGGAACAGAGAACGATTGTTTCTCCCCATCATTTTGTGACTAAATCCACTGAATTAGAAGAGAAATTAGGTGGAATCGTTATGAAAACGATTTATCGCTAAAATTACGGAAAATAGAAGAATTTTCCATTTAAATGTGATATAATCAGTAAGAATGTTAAAAGAAAAAGGAGCATAACCAATATGAAACGTATTGCTGTTTTGACTAGTGGTGGAGACGCCCCTGGTATGAACGCTGCTATCCGTGCAGTTGTTCGTCAAGCAATTTCAGAAGGAATGGAAGTATTTGGTATCTATGATGGATATGCTGGTATGGTTGCTGGTGAAATTCATCCCCTAGATGCGGCTTCAGTAGGAGACATCATTTCTCGTGGTGGTACTTTCCTTCACTCTGCTCGTTACCCAGAGTTCGCTCAACTTGAAGGGCAACTTAAAGGGATTGAGCAATTGAAAAAACACGGAATTGAAGGTGTAGTTGTTATCGGTGGTGATGGATCTTACCACGGCGCTATGCGTTTGACTGAACATGGATTCCCAGCTATCGGTCTTCCTGGTACAATCGATAACGATATTGTTGGTACTGACTTCACAATCGGTTTTGACACAGCGGTTACTACTGCTATGGATGCTATCGATAAGATTCGTGATACATCATCAAGTCACCGTCGTACATTTGTTATCGAAGTAATGGGTCGTAACGCAGGTGATATCGCTCTTTGGGCTGGTATTGCAACTGGTGCTGATGAAATCATCATTCCTGAAGAAGGATTCAAGATTGAAGATATCGTAGAAAGCATTAAATGTGGATACGAGTGTGGTAAAAAACACAATATCATCGTCTTGGCAGAAGGTGTGATGTCAGCAGCTGAATTTGGTCAAAAACTTAAAGAAGCTGGAGATACAAGCGACCTTCGTGTGACAGAACTTGGACATATTCAACGTGGTGGTTCTCCAACTGCGCGTGACCGTGTTTTGGCATCACGTATGGGTGCACATGCCGTTAAACTTCTTAAAGAAGGTATCGGTGGTGTTGCGGTTGGTATCCGTAATGAGAAAATGGTTGAAAACCCAATTCTTGGAACTGCAGAAGAAGGAGCATTGTTTAGCCTTACTGCAGATGGTAAGATTGTGGTTAACAACCCACATAAAGCTGACCTTGAGCTATCTAGCTTGAATAAGAGCTTGTCATAATTTATAATTTAGTTAATAAGACCAAAAAGGTCATATATAAAGGAGTCACAAAAATCATGAACAAACGTGTAAAAATCGTTGCAACTTTGGGACCTGCGGTTGAAATCCGTGGTGGTAAAAAATTTGGTGATGACGGATACTGGGGTGAAAAACTTGATGTTGAAGCTTCAGCTAAAAACATTGCTAAATTGATCGAAGCTGGTGCTAACACATTCCGTTTCAACTTCTCACACGGTGACCACCAAGAGCAAGGTGACCGTATGGCAACTGTTAAACTTGCTGAAAAACTTGCAGGTAAAAAAGTTGGTTTCCTTCTTGATACAAAAGGACCAGAAATCCGTACTGAATTGTTTGAAGGAGATGCAAAAGAGTACTCTTACACAACTGGTGAAAAAATCCGTGTTGCTACTAAACAAGGAATCAAATCAACTCGTGATGTGATTGCATTGAACGTTGCTGGTGCTCTTGACATCTATGATGATGTTGAAGTTGGTCGTCAAGTTTTGGTTGACGATGGTAAACTTGGTCTTCGTGTGGTTGCTAAAGATGACGCAACTCGTGAGTTTGAAGTTGAAGTTGAAAACGATGGTGTAATTGCTAAACAAAAAGGTGTTAACATCCCTAACACTAAAATTCCTTTCCCAGCTCTTGCTGAACGTGATAACGACGATATCCGCTTTGGTCTTGAACAAGGAATTAACTTCATCGCGATTTCATTCGTACGTACTGCAAAAGACGTGAACGAAGTTCGTGCAATCTGTAAAGAAACTGGAAACGGACACGTTCAATTGTTCGCTAAAATCGAAAACCAACAAGGTATCGACAACTTGGATGAAATCATCGAAGCTGCTGATGGTATCATGATTGCTCGTGGTGACATGGGTATCGAAGTACCATTCGAAATGGTTCCAGTTTACCAAAAAATGATTATCAAGAAAGTCAATGCTGCAGGTAAAGTTGTTATTACTGCAACAAACATGCTTGAAACAATGACTGAAAAACCACGTGCAACTCGTTCAGAAGTATCAGACGTATTCAACGCTGTTATCGACGGAACTGACGCAACAATGCTTTCAGGTGAGTCTGCAAACGGTAAATACCCACTTGAGTCAGTAACTACAATGGCTACAATCGACAAGAACGCTCAGACTCTTCTTAACGAATACGGACGTTTGAACTCAGATTCATTTGAACGTAACTCTAAGACAGAAGTAATGGCTTCAGCTGTTAAAGATGCTACTAACTCAATGGACATTAAATTGGTTGTAACTCTTACTAAGACAGGTCACACTGCACGTTTGATCTCTAAATACCGTCCAAATGCTGACATCTTGGCATTGACATTCGACGAATTGACAGAACGTGGATTGATGTTGAACTGGGGTGTTATCCCAATGTTGACAGATGCTCCATCATCAACTGATGATATGTTCGAAATTGCTGAACGTAAAGCAGTTGAAGCAGGTCTTGTACAATCTGGTGACGATATCGTTATCGTAGCTGGTGTACCAGTTGGAGAAGCTGTACGTACAAACACAATGCGTATCCGTACAGTACGTTAATTAAAATGAAAAAAGCCTATCATATCAAGCTTTCTAGCCTGTATGATAGGTTTTTTTGTAGCAGGGGGCAAATAAGGGGCAAAACTTTTTAAAAAAGGCCAGTTAATACAAATACGATTCAGCTAATATAATTGAAAATGATGGAAAAAAAGGTGAAATTATGGTATACTTTAACGTAGGACCTTTTTAGAAATTTTGAAAGAGTATTAAAAATTTAAAATGAGAAAAATTGTTATCAATGGTGGCTTGCCCCTGCAAGGTGAGATTACCATTAGTGGTGCAAAAAATAGTGTTGTAGCTTTGATTCCAGCTATTATCTTGGCAGATGATGTTGTGACTTTGGATTGTGTTCCAGATATTTCGGATGTTGCTAGTCTTGTCGAAATTATGGAATTGATGGGCGCTACCGTTAAGCGTTATGACGATGTGTTAGAGATTGATCCAAGAGGTGTTCAAAATATTCCAATGCCTTATGGGAAAATCAATAGTCTTCGTGCATCTTATTATTTTTATGGAAGTCTTTTAGGTCGCTTTGGGGAAGCTACAGTTGGTTTACCTGGAGGATGTGATTTGGGACCACGTCCTATTGACTTACATCTTAAGGCTTTTGAAGCAATGGGAGCTACTGTTAGCTATGAGGGAGATAATATGAAGTTATCTGCCAAAGATACAGGACTTCACGGCGCAAGTATCTACATGGATACGGTTAGTGTGGGTGCGACGATTAATACGATGATTGCTGCGGTTAAAGCAAATGGGCGTACTATTATTGAAAATGCAGCCCGTGAACCTGAGATTATTGACGTTGCTACTCTCTTGAATAATATGGGTGCCCATATCCGTGGTGCTGGAACCAATATTATCATTATTGATGGTGTTGACAGATTACATGGAACGCGCCATCAGGTGATTCCAGACCGTATCGAAGCGGGAACATACATTTCCTTAGCTGCAGCAGTTGGTAAGGGAATTCGTATCAACAATGTATTATACGAACACTTAGAAGGATTCATCGCTAAGTTGGAAGAAATGGGTGTGAGAATGACTGTATCTGAAGACAGTATTTTCGTCGAAGAACAGTCTAATTTGAAAGCAATCAATATTAAGACAGCTCCTTACCCAGGTTTTGCTACTGACTTGCAACAACCAATTACTCCTCTTTTGTTAACAGCAGAGGGACGTGGTACCATTATTGATACTATTTATGAGAAACGTGTAAACCATGTTTTTGAACTAGCAAAGATGGACGCGGATATTACGACTACAAACGACCATATTTTATATACTGGTGGACGTAGTTTACGTGGTGCAAATGTAAAAGCTACTGATCTTAGAGCTGGGGCAGCACTTGTTATTGCTGGTTTGATGGCTGAAGGTAAAACTGAAATCACAAATATTGAGTTCATCTTACGTGGTTATTCAGATATTATTGAAAAATTACGTAATCTAGGAGCAGATATTACACTTGTTGAAGAATAAACCGTAGAGGTGTTTATGAATATTTGGACCAAATTAGCAATGTTTTCTTTTTTTGAAACGGATCGCTTGTATTTGCGTCCTTTCTTTTTTAGTGATAGTAAGGACTTCCATGATATAGCTTCAAATCCAGAAAATTTACAATTCATTTTTCCAAGTCAAGCTAGTTTGGAAGAGAGTCAATATGCACTGGCCAATTATTTTATGAAGTCTCCTTTAGGTGTATGGGCTATTTGTGACAAGAAAACTGAAAAAATGATTGGTTCAATTAAGTTTGAAAAGCTAGATGAAATTAAAAAAGAAGCAGAACTTGGTTATTTTTTGAGAAAAGATGCTTGGTCCCAAGGCTTTATGACAGAGGTTGTTAGAAAACTTTGCCAACTTTCTTTTGAAGAATTTGGTTTAAAACAATTATCCATCATAACCCATCTCGAAAACGAAGCTAGCCAAAAGGTTGCTCTTAAGGCTGGATTTAGTTTGTTCCGTCAGTTTAAGGGAAGTGATCGCTATACAAGAAAAATGCGAGATTATCTTGAGTTTCGCTTTGTAAAGGGAGAATTTAATGAGTAAACATCAAGAAATTCTAAGCTATTTGGAAGAATTACCTGTTGGTAAAAGAGTCAGTGTTCGTAGTATTTCCAATCATCTGGGAGTCAGTGATGGAACGGCCTACCGCGCTATCAAGGAAGCTGAAAACCGTGGAATTGTAGAGACTCGCCCAAGAAGTGGTACTATCCGTGTTAAATCTCAGAAAGTTGCTATAGAGAGATTAACTTTTGCTGAAATTGCTGAAGTGACTTCTTCTGAGGTTCTGGCTGGTCAAGAAGGTTTAGAGAGAGAATTTAGCAAGTTCTCAATCGGTGCCATGACTGAACAAAATATCCTGTCCTACCTTCATGATGGGGGACTCTTGATTGTCGGAGACCGGACTCGTATTCAATTATTAGCGCTGGAAAATGAAAATGCCGTTCTTGTGACAGGTGGATTTCAGGTTCATGATGATGTGATTAAACTGGCTAATCAAAAAGGAATTCCTGTTTTAAGAAGCAAACATGACACTTTCACCGTTGCGACCATGATCAATAAAGCCTTGTCAAATGTTCAAATCAAAACAGATATTTTGACAGTTGAGAAACTGTACCGTCCGAGTCATGAGTATGGTTTTTTGAGAGAGACTGACACTGTTAAAGATTATTTGGACTTGGTACGTAAGAATCGTAGTAGTCGTTTCCCTGTTATTAATCAACATCAGGTTGTTGTTGGGGTTGTTACTATGAGAGATGCTGGTGATAAGTCACCAAGTACAACAATTGATAAGGTCATGTCTCGTAGTCTATTTTTAGTTGGATTATCTACAAATATTGCCAATGTGAGTCAACGGATGATTGCTGAAGATTTTGAAATGGTACCAGTTGTTCGTAATAATCAAACCTTGCTTGGGGTTGTAACCAGACGAGATGTCATGGAGAAGATGAGTCGTTCCCAAGTTTCGGCTCTACCAACTTTTTCTGAGCAGATTGGTCAAAAACTTTCTTATCACCATGATGAAGTAGTGATTACAGTGGAACCCTTTATGCTAGAGAAGAACGGTGTTTTGGCTAATGGAGTATTGGCAGAAATTCTGACCCATATGACTCAAGATTTGGTTGTTAATAGTGGTCGCAATCTCATTATCGAGCAGATGCTAATCTACTTTTTGCAGGCTGTTCAGATAGATGATATATTGCGCATTCAAGCACGCATTATCCATCATACGAGACGGTCAGCTATTATTGATTACGATATTTATCATGGGCATCAGATTGTTTCAAAAGCAAATGTAACCGTTAAAATTAATTAGAAACTAGGAGAAAAAATGATAACATTAAAATCAGCTCGTGAAATTGAAGCTATGGATAAGGCCGGTGATTTTCTAGCAAGTATTCATATCGGCTTGCGTGATTTGATTAAGCCTGGGGTAGATATGTGGGAAGTTGAAGAATACGTTCGCCGTCGTTGTAAGGAAGAAAATTTCCTTCCACTTCAGATTGGGGTTGACGGTGCCATAATGGACTATCCTTATGCTACTTGTTGCTCTCTTAACGATGAAGTAGCTCACGCTTTCCCTCGTCACTATATCTTGAAAGATGGTGATTTGCTCAAGGTTGATATGGTTTTGGGAGGTCCTATTGCGAAATCTGACCTGAATGTCTCAAAACTAAACTTCAACAATGTGAAGCAAATGAAAAAATACACCCAGAGCTACTCTGGTGGCCTAGCAGACTCATGTTGGGCTTATGCTGTTGGTACGCCGTCCGAAGAAGTGAAAAACTTGATGGATGTAACCAAAGAAGCTATGTACAAGGGAATCGAGCAAGCTGTTGTTGGAAATCGTATTGGTGATATTGGTGCAGCTATTCAAGAATACGCTGAAAGTCGTGGTTACGGTGTAGTACGTGATTTGGTTGGTCATGGTGTTGGTCCAACCATGCACGAAGAACCAATGGTTCCTAACTATGGTATTGCTGGTCGTGGGCTTCGTCTCCGTGAAGGAATGGTATTGACCATTGAACCAATGATCAATACAGGTGATTGGGAAATTGATACAGATATGAAAACTGGCTGGGCGCATAAGACCATTGACGGTGGTTTATCTTGTCAATATGAACACCAATTCGTGATTACTAAAGATGGACCAGTTATCTTGACTAGTCAAGGTGAAGAAGGAACTTATTAATAAAAAGTGAAAAGACTACTGGAAGTTTATTTTGAAAAATTCAGTAGATCTTTTCATATAAAATAAACGCATTGTATTGATGTTTTCAGGCTTTTGAAGACAACAAAATAGGCTCCATAATATCTGTAGGAGACTTATCTACAGATATTATGGAGCTTTTTTCTTATGCTCAGAATGGCAATTTCCCAGCGAAAGCACCCAGTTTTTTCTTGGTAGTTTCATCGATTTGTTCAAGAGCAGAGTTGATTGCTTGAACGGTCATATCAGAAAGAGTTTCAAGGTCTTCTGGGTCAACGACAGCTGGATTGAAGTCAATGCTGACAACTTTCTTATCTCCAGTTAAGGTCGCTTGGACAAGGTCTTGAGCAGATTTGCCGACAAATTGCATAGCCGCAAGTTCAGCTTGACTTTGTTCCATTTGTTTTTGAAGTTTTTGTGCTTGGCGCATCATGTTTTGCATGTTCATCATGGTGATATATAGTTTCCTTTTCCAATTATTTTCCTTTTTATTTTATCAATTTTGAGGTTAAAAGTCTATTATTAGTATAAATTACTCAACATTAAATTGTCTGAAAATTTATTGAAAAATGAGTGAAAACATGGTATAATGAAACGTAAAATTAATTCAGGTTTCCTGAACCAATAGGAGTACACAATGAAAAAACTAGGTTTTGTTCTTTTATCTTCAGCCTTACTATTGACAGCTTGTGCTAACAACCAATCTAAGCCAAGCAATACGAGTGATTCGTCTAAGGTGACAGCCTTGTCTGAAGACAAGCAGAAAATGCTTGATAAGGCCACTGCTGACTATAAGACTTTTGTGCAAGAGCAAATCGATAAACTGTTGACAGATACAGAAGGTTTTGTCAAACTTTTGAAAGAAGGTAAGTTAGAAGAAGCTAAGAAGGTTTATCCACTGATTCGTATGTCTTATGAGCGTTCAGAACCGATTGCTGAAAGTTTTGGTGAGTCAGATGTCAAGATTGACTTCCGTTTGGCAGACTACATGGACGAAAACAAGACAGAGGAAGGTTGGTCAGGTTTCCACCGTATCGAGCGTATCCTTTGGGAAGATAATACCACTAAAGGAACTGAAAGCTATGGGGATCAGTTGGTCAATGATATCAAGGAATTGAAAGCTAAGATTGCAACTGTGGATGTGGACTACAAGGTCATGTTGACTGGAGCAGTTGACTTGCTTAACGAAGTAGCGACAAGCAAGATTACAGGTGAAGAGGAAATTTATTCTCACACAGACTTGTATGACTTCCGTGCCAATATCGAGGGAGCTGAGAAGATTTTCCAACTCTTTAAACCTTTGCTTGAAAAATCAGACGCTAACCTAGTTAAAGAATTGGAAGCAGACTTCAAGTCTGTCAATGATTTGTTGGACAAACACATGACCGACAAGGAACACTACAAACTCTATACTGATTTGACAAAAGAAGATACCAAAGAATTGTCAGAAGCTGTGACAAAACTTGGTGAACCTCTATCACAAATGGGTAAATTTCTTAGTGGAGAATAAGAGTCATGACTGAAAAAGACGAAAAGTTTTTTGAGAAGAAAATGGACCGTCGAGAATTTCTAAAAAAAGCAGGGATTGGAGGAGCTGGTTTAGCGCTAGGGCTCTCTGGTGCTTCTGCTTTTTTCGCACCTAAGCTAGGAAGTCAGGAAAAAATCTCGTACGGAAATGAAAAAATTGCTTTTTATGGCAAGCATCAAGCTGGGATTAGTACGCCCATGCAAAAAAACATCTATTTTGTTGTCTTGGACTTGCACACGACGGATAAGGATAAAATTATCCAGTTGTTCAAGGATTGGACAGATTATAGTGCCAAGTTGGTTGAGGGAGAGCTGGTCAAAAAAGATGGCCAGAATGCTCTCTTGCCTCCGAGCGATACTGGTGAGACAGTCGGGCTCAATCCTCATCGTCTGACGCTGACTTTTGGTGTGTCTGCCAGTTTCTTGAAAAAGATGAACTTAGAAAGCAAGCGTCCTCAAGTGTTCAGGGATTTACCGCCTTTTCCTAAAGAGCAATTACGTGAAAAATATACTGGTGGAGATATTGTGATTCAGGCTTGTGCAGATGATGAGCAAGTTGCCTTTCATGCTATTCGCAATCTCATCCGTAAGGGCAGAAATGCCGTGACCCTTCGTTGGAGTCAGTCTGGATTTGCAGCGATCGGTGATCGAATGGAGACTCCACGTAACCTCTTTGGTTTTAAGGATGGAACAGCAAATCCAACCAAGGAGAAAGACTTTGACCGCGTTATCTGGGCTGATAGTAAGGACTGGATGGAAAATGGTTCTTATATGGCAGTTCGTCGGATTCAGATGTTTTTAGAGACCTGGGATCGCACTAGTCTTGAAGAACAAGAAAATACCTTTGGTCGTTATAAGGAAAGTGGTGCCCCCTTTGGTAAGAAGAACGAGTTTGATGAAGTGGATTTGAGTCTTTTGCCAGATGATTCGCATGTTCGTTTGGCTAAGGAAGTGGATAAGCCCCTTTTGCGTCGTTCTTATTCATACTCTGATGGGATTGATGAAAAAACTGGCCAGTTTGATACAGGCTTGCTCTTCATTTCTTTCCAGAAGGATCCTGATAACTTTGTTAAAGTTCAAACCAATCTAGGTGCTACAGATAAGATGAATGAATATATCACTCACATCGGTAGTGGACTCTTTGCTTGCTTTGGTGGTGTGGAGAAAGGAGGCTACATTGGTCAGAAATTATTGGAAGGTTAAAAGCTGGTTCTTGGTTTTAGCTTTGTCACTTTTAATTCTTTCCCCAGTAGGTGCCCAAGAAAGCTTGAGTTCTTACTTTGTGAAAATCACTGATGCGTCTAAAGCAGTAAAAAATGGTGATCAGTCTGAAGCCCAGAAACTCGTTAAGGAGATGGCAACAGACTTTGAAAGAGTAGAAGACAGCAATTCTGAAGCTGGTAAGGTTGTTAAGGAAAAGTTAACTCAATCAGGTGAGATTACTGAAGAAAAACTCACTGAACTTTCTGCAGCCCTATTAGCTTTTGAAAAAGAACAAAATCCTATTGACTTAGATGCGGAAAAGGAAAAATTGGTAAACCGTCTAAGTCCTCGTTTTGAAGCCTTGGGACAAGCCATTGCTTCTAAAGATTTGGAAAAAGTGCGAGAAGCCTTTAAGAAAATGAATTCCACTTGGACCATCAATGAAAGTGTGGTTCGTGACAATAGTACAGCCCATTATGGCCGTGTTGAAACAGCTATTTCCTTCCTGCGTAGTAGCATAGAAACCGAACCTACAGATTTTAACTCCATCCAGACTTCCTTTGAAGACTTAAAAAAGGCCATTGATGATTTTGTAACTGGGAAAGAAGTAGCAGCAACATCTTCGGATTTGACTCTCAAAGACGGCATTGCCTTTTTGACAAAGGCTTTGAAACAATTCCAAGCTGGTGACCAAGCAGCAGGAGCAGCTAGTATGAAGGAATTCATCACTATCTGGCCAACGATTGAGGGTTCTGTCAGCACGACCAATCCATCCCTCTATGCACGAGTGGAAAGCGAAAGCCCTGTGATTATGGTCAAGGGAAGCGAAAAGGAATACCAAGAAAAATTAGAAAAACTGATTGCAGATTTATCACAAATTGATACCAGCGCACGTTACAATGCCTTTGATGCCATGCTGATTCTTCTAAGAGAAGGTGTAGAGGCTCTCTTAATCGTTATGGCCTTGGTAACAACCTTGAAAGCAGCCAAGATGCGAAAAGGGCTCAAGTGGGTTTATGGTGGTGCTATCACAGGAATCATGGCAAGTCTTGTCATTGCTTTCATCCCGCAAATTGCCTTTCCAGCAGTAACATCAGGATCCAATCGTGAAATCATCGAAGGAGCAGTTGGGATTTTTGCGGTAGCTATGATGATTGTGATTGGAATCTGGCTTCATAGCAAATCTTCAGTCAAAAAATGGAATGCCTTTATGGAGTCACAAATGGAAACAGTGACCAAGACAGGATCCTTTATTTCTATGTTTGCCCTCAGTTTTCTAGCTGTTTTCCGTGAGGGAGCAGAAACCATTCTTTTTTATGTTGGGATTTTACCAAGAATTTCCAGTTTTGAATTTGTCTTGGGAATTTCACTTGCCTTGCTGGTTCTGGTAGTTATTGCCATCGTGATGAACAAGGCCAGTCAATTCTTCCTGCCACATAAGGTCTTCTTTATCCTGACTTGGATGATTTATGCCCTAGCCTTCAAGATGCTGGGAGTTAGTATCCATGCTCTTCAGTTGACAAATATGGCGCCAAATCACTTGCTGACAGGATTTCCAACGATTGACCTGCTTGGAATTTATCCAAGTTGGGAAGGTTTGGTTAGCCAGCTAATCTTTGTTGTTATCGTTTTGATTGTCACTTTCAGACAGGGTGAAAAATAGATGGATAGAAAAGAATTGACAATCGTTGAACATCTGGTAGAATTTAGAAAGAGATTATTGGCAGTGGTCATTTGTTTCTTTTTGGTTTTCTGTGTTTCTCTGCTTTTTGCAGACCAGATTTACCAGTATGTAACCCAATCTTTTCAGCAAAAGTTGATTGTTTTAGGGCCAAATGATATTTTATGGATTTACATACGTTTGGCTAGTCTGATGGCCTTTACCATTACCCTACCTTATACAGTTTATCATATTTGGTCTTTCATCAAACCTGGTTTAAGAAAGGAAGAAGCTAGAGCAATTTTTGCCTATATTCCAGCTAGTTTCCTTTGTTTTCTAGTTGGACTGGCTTTTGGTTTTTACTTTGTAACACCAGCCTTACTTCAGGTTTTATTAGGGATAGGAGAAGGACTATTTGAAACACAGTTAACCGCCCAAAATTATCTGTCCTTTGTTTTTCAAACGACCTTGCCCTTGGCCCTGATTTTTGAATTGCCGGTTATCATTGCCTTTTTGACGTCGATTGGACTCATTGGGCCAGAATTATTGATTACTTATCGCCGATATGCCTATTTTATCTTATTGGTACTTGCAGTCATCTTAACACCAGCTGACTTTGTCAGCGATTTGGCAATGACTGCCCCCTTGATTTTACTTTATGAGTTGAGTATTGCTATCAGCAAACACATTATGAAACGCAAGCAGAAAGGAGAGAAAAATGGGAATCTTACGTGATATCGGAGCACCAGGATTGATTATCATCGTTTTAGGAGCTCTCTTGATTTTTGGACCAAAACGATTGCCTGAACTAGGCGAGTCAATCGGTAAAATGCTATCTGAATTTAAAAAAGCAGTTAAAGGAACTGAAAATCAAGATAAGGAAGAGTAAGACTTGTGAGTTTTACTAAAAATAAGAAGTTAGGAAGTGTGTCTCTATCTGACAATTTAGCATTTCCTAGCTTTTTCTTGTATTAAGAAAATATAAATTTAAGCTTTTTTTAAGAAAACTATATTATTCTGAAGAACTCTAAAATTTCACAGCCATTTATTAGTAATGACTATTGAATTCCTAGTCACTACTAGAAATGGACTAGTTTCTTTGAATAATGGAACTGCTTAATCCTCCTATTCTAGAACGGGATGACTAGTATTTCTTTTATGATAGGACTAGATTGTGGTATAATAGAGAGAATAAGTTTTTTTAGTAAGACAAAGGAGAAAATAGATGATTTATGCAGGAATTCTTGCCGGTGGAACTGGCACACGTATGGGAATCAGTAATTTGCCAAAACAATTTTTAGAGCTAGGTGATCGACCTATTTTGATTCATACAATTGAAAAATTTGTCTTGGAACCAAGTATTGAAAAAATTGTGGTTGGGGTTCATGGAGACTGGGTTTCCCATGCAGAGGATCTTGTAGATAAATATCTACCTCTTCATAAAGATCGTATCATCATTACAAAAGGTGGTGCTGACCGTAATACGAGTATTGAGAAAATCATTGAAGCCATTGATGCTTATCGTCCGCTTACTCCAGAGGACATCGTTGTTACCCACGATTCTGTTCGTCCATTCATTACGCTTCGCATGATTCAAGACAATATCAAACTTGCTCAAAATCATGACGCAGTGGACACAGTGGTAGAAGCGGTTGATACTATCGTTGAAAGTACTAACGGTCAATTTATTACAGATATTCCAAATCGTGCTCACCTCTATCAAGGACAAACACCTCAAACATTCCGTTGCAAGGACTTCATGGATCTTTACGGTTCTCTCTCTGCCGAAGAGAAAGAAATCTTAACAGATGCATGTAAAATCTTTGTAATCAAAGGAAAAGATGTAGCCTTGGCTAAGGGTGAATATTCAAATCTGAAAATTACTACAGTAACAGATTTGAAGATTGCAAAAAGCATGATTGAGGAAGAGTAATAAAATGATTAATCAAATTTACCAACTAACAAAGCCTAAGTTTATCAATGTCAAATACCAGGAAGAGGCTATTGACCAAGAGAATCATATCCTCATCCGCCCTAATTATATGGCGGTCTGTCATGCGGATCAGCGTTACTACCAAGGAAAACGTGATCCGAAGATTTTGAATAAAAAACTTCCAATGGCAATGATTCACGAGTCATGTGGAACCGTTATTTCTGACCCGACAGGAACCTACGAGGTTGGTCAAAAAGTTGTCATGATTCCCAATCAGCCTCCTATGCAGAGTGATGAAGAATTCTATGAAAACTACATGACAGGGACCCATTTCTTGTCTAGTGGCTTTGATGGCTTTATGAGAGAATTTGTTTCTCTCCCTAAAGATCGTGTGGTGCCTTATGATGCTATCGAAGATACGGTTGCAGCCATTACAGAGTTTGTCAGTGTCGGTATGCATGCTATGAATCGCTTATTGACACTTGCTCATAGCAAGCGGGACCGAATCGCCGTTATCGGAGATGGAAGTTTAGCTTTTGTGGTTGCCAATATTATCAACTATACTCTACCAGAAGCAGAGATTGTGGTTATTGGTCGTCATTGGGAAAAGTTGGAACTCTTCTCTTTTGCCAAGGAATGCTATATTACTGATAATATTCCTGAAGATTTGGCCTTTGACCATGCTTTTGAGTGTTGTGGTGGTGATGGTACTGGACCAGCTATTAATGACTTGATTCGCTACATTCGTCCTCAGGGAACGATTCTCATGATGGGAGTTAGTGAGTATAAAGTCAATCTCAATACACGCGATGCCTTAGAAAAAGGTTTGCTCTTGGTTGGTTCCTCTCGTTCTGGTCGCATCGATTTTGAAAATGCAATCCAAATGATGGAAGTCAAGAAATTTGCCAATCGTCTTAAAAATATCCTTTATCTAGAAGAACCTGTAAGAGAAATTAAAGATATTCACCGTGTCTTTGCGACCGATTTAAACACGGCCTTTAAAACTGTGTTTAAGTGGGAAGTATAAGTGCTGGAGGTTAATTGTGGAGAAAATTATTAAAGAAAAAATTTCTTCCTTACTTAGTGAAGAAGAGGAAGTCCTCAGTGTTGAACAACTGGGTGGAATGACCAATCAAAACTATTTGGTCAAAACAACAAATAAGCAATACATTGTTAAGTTCTTTGGTAAAGGGACAGAAAAGCTTATCAATCGTCAAGATGAAAAGTACAATCTTGAACTACTTAAAGATTTAGACTTAGATGTCAAAAATTATCTTTTTGATATTGAAGCTGGTATCAAAGTAAATGAGTATATCGAATCTGCGATTACACTTGATTCAACTACAATCAAGACCAAGTTCGATAAAATTGCTCCAATTTTACAAACCATTCATGCTTCTGGTAAGGAATTAAGAGGAGAATTTGCTCCTTTTGAAGAAATCAAAAAATACGAATCCTTGATTGAAGAAGAGATTCCTTATGCTAACTATGAAGCAGTTCGAGAAGAAGTCTTCTCCTTAGAGAAAAGACTAGCTGACTTAGGTGTTGACAGAAAATCTTGTCATATCGATTTGGTGCCTGAAAACTTTATCGAATCACCTCAAGGACGACTTTATCTGATTGACTGGGAATATTCATCAATGAATGATCCAATGTGGGATTTGGCTGCCCTCTTTTTAGAATCTGAATTCACTCCCCAAGAGGAAGAAGCTTTCTTATCTCACTATGAGAGTGACCAAACACCTGTCTCTCGTGAAAAGATTGCTATTTATAAAATTTTACAAGATACCATTTGGAGTCTATGGACAGTCTATAAGGAAGAGCAAGGCGCAGATTTTGGTGATTATGGTGTGAATCGTTATCAAAGAGCTGTTAAAGGTCTAGATTATTATGGAGGTTCTGATGAAAAATAAAAATGGAGTTTCTTTTGGTCTACTCTCAGGTATTTTCTGGGGGTTAGGTCTAACGATCAGTGCTTATATCTTTTCGATTTTTACAGATTTGTCACCCTTTGTGGTAGCCGCTGCTCATGATTTCTTGAGTATCTTTATCTTACTAGCTTTTCTCTTGGTAAAAGAAGGAAAAGTTCGTCTCTCAATTTTCTTAAATATTCGCAATGTTAGTGTTATCATCGGAGCCTTACTAGCAGGCCCTATCGGTATGCAGGCCAATCTTTATGCAGTTAAGTATATCGGAAGTTCTTTAGCTTCATCTGTATCAGCTATTTACCCTGCGATTTCAGTTTTATTGGCTTTCTTCTTCTTGAAGCACAAGATTTCGAAAAATACTGTGTTTGGGATTATCTTGATTATTGCAGGAATTATTGCCCAGACCTATAAGGTTGAACAGGTCAATTCCTTCTACATTGGGATTCTCTGTGCTTTGGTTTGTGCCATTGCATGGGGGAGTGAAAGTGTCCTTAGCTCTTTTGCTATGGAAAGTGAATTGAGTGAAATCGAAGCTCTCTTAATCCGTCAAGTGACTTCATTTTTGTCCTATCTTGTGATTGTGCTCTTCTCTCATCAGTCATTTGCAGAAGTAGCCAATGGACAATTACTAGGTCTTATGATTGTCTTTGCAGCCTTTGATATGATTTCCTACTTGGCTTATTATATCGCTATCAATCGCTTACAACCAGCCAAGGCTACAGGCTTGAATGTGAGCTATGTAGTATGGACAGTCTTGTTTGCAGTTGTTTTCTTGGGTGCACCACTAGATATGCTGACAATTATTACGTCACTTGTCGTCATTGCTGGAGTTTATATTATTATTAAAGAATAAAGGAGATTCGTGTGAAAGCCATCATCTTAGCAGCGGGATTGGGAACTCGCTTGCGTCCTATGACTGAAAATACCCCTAAAGCCTTGGTTCAGGTTAATCAAAAACCTTTGATTGAATACCAAATTGAGTTTTTAAAAGAAAAAGGTATCCATGATATCATCATCATTGTTGGTTACCTTAAAGAACAATTTGATTACTTAAAAGAAAAATATGGTGTTCGCCTCGTTTTCAATGATAAATACGCTGACTACAATAACTTTTACTCTCTCTATCTTGTAAAAGAAGAATTAGCTAACAGTTACGTTATCGATGCCGATAATTATCTCTTTAAAAATATGTTCCGCAATGATTTGACACGTTCTACTTATTTTAGTGTTTATCGTGAAGATTGTACCAACGAATGGTTCTTAGTCTATGGCGATGACTACAAGGTTCAAGACATTATTGTTGATAGCAAAGCTGGTCGTATCCTGAGTGGTGTATCCTTCTGGGATGCTCCAACTGCAGAAAAGATTGTCAGCTTTATCGACAAGGCTTATGCAAGTGGTGAATTTGTTGACCTCTATTGGGATAATATGGTTAAGGATAATATCAAAGAACTAGATGTCTATGTTGAAGAATTAGAAGGCAACAGCATCTATGAAATTGACAGTGTCCAAGATTATCATAAATTGGAAGAAATTCTTAAAAACGAAAATTAAAGATTCCAACATCTGGCTGAAATAGTCGGATGTTTTTTGATTTTTTTACGAATAAATAGATGAGTAGAAAAAGAAATGGAGATATTTATGAAAATCACAAACTATGAAATCTATAAGTTAAAAAAATCAGGTTTGACCAATCAACAGATTTTGAATGTCCTAGAATACGGTGAAAATGTTGATCAAGAACTGTTGTTAGGTGATATTGCAGATATATCAGGTTGCCGAAATCCAGCTGTTTTTATGGAACGTTATTTTCAGATAGATGATGCGCATTTGGAGAAAGAATTTCAAAAATTTCAATCTTTCTCTATTTTAGATGACTGTTACCCTTGGGATTTGAGTGAAATATATGATGCGCCTGTACTTTTATTTTACAAGGGAAATCTGGATCTCTTGAAATTTCCTAAGGTAGCAGTCGTAGGAAGTCGTGCTTGTAGCAAACAGGGAGCGAAGTCAGTTGAAAAAATCATTCAGGGCTTGGAAAATGAACTGGTTATTGTCAGTGGATTAGCCAAGGGAATTGACACAGCAGCTCATATGGCAGCTCTCCAGAATGGTGGAAAAACCATTGCAGTTATTGGAACAGGGCTGGATGTGTTTTATCCTAAAGCCAATAAACGCTTGCAAGACTACATCGGAAATGACCATCTGGTTCTTAGTGAGTATGGGCCTGGTGAACAACCTCTGAAATTTCATTTTCCTGCCCGTAATCGCATCATTGCTGGACTTTGTCGTGGTGTGATTGTAGCAGAGGCTAAGATGCGTTCAGGTAGTCTCATTACTTGTGAGCGAGCAATGGAAGAAGGCCGCGATGTTTTTGCTATTCCTGGTAGCATTTTAGATGGACTATCAGACGGTTGTCATCACTTGATTCAAGAAGGAGCAAAATTGGTCACCAGTGGGCAAGATGTACTTGCGGAATTTGAATTTTAGGACGAAAGTTCGCTTACTAGACAAACTTTTCTTCTATATATAGTAGCTAAGTCTTGACAGTTATGGCAAAATGGTTTACACTTTATAAAGTTTATTACTTTGAAAAGGTGTGATACTGTGGCTACGGCAACAAAAAAGAAAAAATCAACAGTTAAAAAAAATCTAGTCATCGTGGAGTCGCCTGCTAAGGCGAAAACGATTGAGAAATATCTAGGCAGAAATTACAAGGTTTTAGCCAGTGTCGGGCATATCCGTGATTTGAAGAAATCCAGTATGTCCGTTGATATTGAAAATAATTATGAACCGCAATATATCAATATCCGAGGAAAAGGTCCTCTCATCAATGACTTGAAAAAAGAAGCTAAAAAAGCTAATAAAGTCTTTCTTGCGAGTGACCCGGACCGTGAAGGAGAAGCGATTTCTTGGCATTTGGCTCATATTCTCAACTTGGATGAAAATGATGCCAACCGTGTGGTCTTCAATGAAATCACCAAGGATGCAGTCAAAAATGCTTTTAAAGAACCGCGCAAGATTGATATGGACTTGGTAGATGCCCAACAAGCTCGTCGTGTTTTGGACCGCTTGGTAGGCTATTCGATTTCGCCTATTTTGTGGAAAAAGGTCAAGAAGGGTTTGTCAGCAGGGCGCGTACAGTCCATTGCCCTTAAACTCATCATTGACCGTGAGAATGAAATCAACGCCTTCCAGCCTGAAGAATACTGGACAATTGATGGTGTCTTTAAGAAGGGAACCAAGCAATTTCAGGCTTCCTTCTATGGAGTGGATGGTAAAAAGCTAAAACTGACTAGTAATGATGAGGTCAAGGAAGTCTTATCTCGTCTGACCAGTAAAGACTTTTCAGCGGATCAGGTGGATAAGAAAGAGCGCAAACGCAATGCTCCATTACCCTATACCACTTCATCTATGCAGATGGATGCTGCCAATAAAATCAATTTCCGTACTCGAAAAACCATGATGGTTGCGCAACAGCTTTATGAAGGGATTAATATTGGTTCTGGTGTTCAAGGTTTAATTACCTATATGCGTACTGATTCGACTCGTATCAGTCCTGTAGCTCAGAACGAAGCAGCAAGCTTCATTACGGACCGTTTTGGTAGCAAGTATTCTAAGCATGGTAGCAAGGTCAAAAATGCATCAGGTGCTCAGGATGCCCATGAGGCTATTCGCCCGTCTAGTGTCTTTAATACACCGGAAAGTATTGCTAAGTATCTGGACAAGGATCAGCTCAAGCTTTATACCCTTATCTGGAATCGTTTTGTAGCTAGCCAGATGACAGCTGCTGTCTTTGATACCATGGCTGTTAAATTGTCTCAAAATGGAGTTCAATTTGCTGCAAATGGTAGTCAGGTTAAGTTTGATGGTTATCTTGCCATTTATAATGATTCTGACAAGAATAAGATGTTACCAGATATGGCTGTGGGAGATGTGGTCAAACAGGTCAATAGCAAACCAGAGCAACATTTCACCCAACCACCTGCCCGTTATTCTGAAGCGACCCTTATCAAGACCTTGGAGGAAAATGGAGTTGGACGTCCGTCAACCTACGCGCCAACCATTGAAACCATTCAGAAACGTTATTATGTTCGCCTTGCATCCAAACGTTTTGAACCGACAGAGTTGGGGGAAATTGTCAACAAGCTCATCGTTGAATATTTCCCAGATATCGTAAACGTAACCTTTACAGCTGAAATGGAAGGCAAGCTGGATGATGTCGAAGTCGGAAAAGAGCAGTGGCAACGTGTTATAGACTCCTTTTACAAACCATTCTCTAAAGAAGTGGCCAAGGCTGAAGAAGAAATGGAAAAAATCCAGATCAAGGATGAACCAGCTGGATTTGATTGTGAAGTGTGTGGCAGTCCAATGGTTATTAAACTTGGTCGTTTTGGTAAGTTCTACGCTTGTAGCAATTTCCCAGATTGCCGTCATACCCAAGCAATCGTGAAAGAGATTGGTGTTGAGTGTCCAAGTTGTCATCAGGGACAAATCATTGAGCGTAAAACCAAACGTAACCGCCTCTTCTATGGTTGCAATCGCTATCCAGACTGTGAATTTACCTCTTGGGACAAGCCTGTTGGTCGTGACTGTCCAAAATGTGGCAACTTCCTCATGGAGAAAAAAGTCCGTGGTGGTGGCAAGCAGGTTGTATGTAGTAATGGCGACTACGAAGAAGAAAAGATTAAATAAGAGGAGAGTCCTGAAAGTTAATTTCAGGCTCTTTTGGTTAGAACTTGACAAAATTCACCATTGTATGCGAAACTAGAAGAAGATTATTTTAACTAGGAGAAGTTATGCGTATTATTTATCTGATAATTGGTTTTTTATCACTGGTCTTGGCTATTGTTGGGGTTGTTTTACCCTTGTTGCCTACAACGCCTTTTCTTTTGTTGTCTATTGCTTGTTTCTCAAGAAGTTCCAAGCGCTTCGAAGATTGGCTTTATCATACCAAGCTCTATCAAGCATATGTAGCTGATTTTCGCGAGACCAAGTCCATTGCGCGTGAACGAAAGAAAAAAATCATCGTATCTATCTACATCTTGATGGGAATTTCCATTTATTTTGCCCCTCTTTTACCAGTAAAAATCGGTCTGGGAGCCTTGACCATCTTTATCACCTATTATCTCTTCAAGGTCATTCCAGACAAAGAATAGTTAAAATAGTAGTTATTTGCCTTGATAAAATTGAAAGCATATTTACAATAATATGATATAATAAATTTAAAGTAATCTTCAAGGAGAATCAAATGATTTACGAATTTTGTGCTGAAAATGTGACCTTGCTTGAAAAAGCGATGCAGGCTGGAGCTCGTCGAATCGAACTCTGTGACAATCTAGCAGTTGGTGGGACAACTCCCAGCTATGGAGTGACCAAGGCAGCGGTTGAATTGGCAGCTAACTACGATACGACCATCATGACCATGATTCGTCCACGTGGTGGCGACTTTGTCTATAATGACCTAGAAATTGATATCATGTTAGAAGACATTCGGTTGACCGCTCAGGCTGGAAGTCAAGGGGTTGTATTTGGGGTTTTAACTGCTGATAAGAAGTTGGATAAGCCTAATCTTGAGAAGTTAATAGCTGCATCAAAAGGAATGGAAATTGTCTTTCACATGGCCTTTGATGAATTGAGCGAAGAAGACCAGTTAGAAGCTATTGACTGGCTCAGCCAAGCTGGTGTCACTCGTATCCTGACTCGCGCTGGTGTATCTGGCGACTCTCTAGACAAACGTTTTGCTCACTATCACAGAATTTTAGAGCACGCTAAAGGTAAGATTGAAATTCTACCAGGTGGGGGGATTGGCCTTGACAACCGTCAAACCTTTATAGACCAGCTTGGCGTGACACAATTACATGGAACTAAGGTTGTCTTTTAAAAAATAGAAAGGAACTGCTAGCCTTGGGTAGCAGTTTTCGCTTATGTTTGAAATATTTAAATCCTATCAGTTTAATCAAGAAAAAGCTTTTGCCTATGGTTTTGTAGAAAATAGTGGAGTCTGGACCTATAGTTGCCAGATTTTGCAAGGTGACTTTGTCATGACTGTATCCATCACTGCTGATAATGTGAGTTTTCAAGTCTTTGACCATGAGACTGGTGACCTCTATCCTCAAGTCCATATGGAAAGTTTTAAAGGAAGTTTTGTTGCAAGTGTCTGTGAGGCTTGTCTGGAGATTCTTTACCAGATTCGGAAGGCTTGTTTTGATGTGCAAGATTTTATCTGTCCTCAGACTAAACGAATCATGACTCAAGTTCAAGAAAAGTATGGTAATCAGCTGGAGTATCTGTGGGAAAAATCACCTGATACAGCAGTGTTAAGACACGAAGGCAATACAAAGTGGTATGCCGTCTTGATGAAAATCTCTTGGGATAAGTTGGAAAAGGGCAGAGAAGGACAGGTGGAAGCAGTCAACCTCAAACATGACCAAGTAGCTGATTTACTTTTAAATAAAGGTATTTATCCAGCTTTTCATATGAACAAACGCTACTGGATTAGTGTGGCGCTTGATGATGCTTTATCAGATGAAGAAGTGCTAGAATTGATAGAAAAAAGTTGGAACTTAACCACTAAAAAATGAAACATTTCAAGATTTTTCAAGAACTTTCAATTAGCAAAATATTCTCTACTGAAGAAATTTTCAGAAAATATTGGATTTTTTCTTGACAAGTACTTTTGCCTATGCTAAAATACTAAACAAGATATCAAACGAAGGAGAAAGTCAAACATGAAAACAGCTAAGTTTAATCAATTCGCTTTGTTGTTGAGGTACTCGGGCTAGTGCAAAAAGCATTAGTCCTGTTTGGCTTACCAAGCGGGAGTGAATCAACATCTCGCTTGGATTTCTGAGCGAGATGTTTTTTTAAAACCACATTTGGAAAAGGGGAAATCTTATGAGAACAGTTGAATTTCTAGATACCAGCCTTCGGGATGGAGAACAGACACCGGGTGTTAACTTTTCAATCAAAGAAAAAATTGCCATAGCAAGACAGCTGGAGAAATGGGGTATTTCAGCCATCGAAGCTGGTTTTCCAGCGGCGAGTCCTGATTCATTTACGGCAGTTCAGGAGATTGCTAAGGCCTTGAAGAAAACAGCGGTGACTGGTTTGGCACGCTCTGTCAAGTCTGATATTGATGCTTGTTACGAGGCCCTCAAGGACGCCAAGTATCCACAAGTGCACGTCTTTATTGCAACCAGTCCGATTCACCGAAAGTATAAGCTCAATAAGAGCAAGGAAGAGATTTTGGAAGCAATCAGTGAGCATGTCTCTTATGCACGTTCCAAGTTTGAAGTGGTCGAATTCTCTCCTGAAGATGCGACCAGAACAGAGTTGGATTTCCTTCTACAAGTTGTTCAAACAGCGGTTGATGCAGGTGCGTCTTATATCAATATTCCTGATACGGTAGGATTTACCACACCAGAGGAATATGGAGCTATCTTCAAATACTTGATTGAGAATGTCAAGACGGATCGTCAGATCATCTATTCGCCTCACTGCCACGATGACCTTGGAATGGCAGTGGCTAATAGCCTTGCTGCTGTCAAGAATGGGGCAGGACGTGTCGAAGGAACTATCAACGGTATTGGTGAGCGAGCTGGAAATGCTGCTTTGGAAGAAATAGCAGTGGCTCTCAATATTCGCCAAGATTACTATCAAGCAGAAACTAGTATTGTTTTAAATGAAACCATCAATACGTCAGAAATGGTTTCTCGCTTTTCAGGAATTCCAGTTCCTAAAAACAAGGCTGTGGTCGGTGGCAATGCCTTTTCTCACGAATCTGGTATTCACCAAGACGGAGTTCTTAAAAATCCTCTTACCTATGAAATCATCACTCCTGAATTGGTCGGTGTCAAGAGTAATAGCCTTCCACTTGGAAAATTGTCAGGTCGCCATGCCTTTGTCGAGAAACTAAGAGAATTGGCGCTAGATTTTACAGAAGAGGATATCAAGCCACTCTTTGCTAAGTTCAAGGCGTTAGCGGACAAGAAGCAAGAAATCACAGATGCAGATATTCGAGCTTTGGTAGCTGGAACCATGGTTGAGAATCCAGAAGGCTTCCACTTTGATGATTTACAACTACAAACCCATGCGGAAAATGACATTGAAGCACTCGTTAGCCTAGCCAATATGGATGGTGAGAAAGTCGAATTTAATGCGACAGGGCAAGGTTCTGTTGAAGCAATCTTTAACGCTATCGATAAGTTCTTTAACCAATCCGTCCGCTTGGTGTCCTATACTATTGACGCTGTGACAGATGGAATTGATGCCCAAGCTCGGGTTTTGGTCACTGTTGAAAACAGAGATACAGAAACCATCTTTAATGCAGCAGGGCTTGATTTCGATGTACTGAAAGCATCTGCTATTGCCTACATCAATGCTAATACCTTTGTTCAAAAAGAGAATGCTGGTGAGATGGGACGCAGTGTTTCCTATCGTGATATGCCTAGTGTGTAAAGGAGAAGGCTATGACAAAGAAAATAGTAGTTCTGGCAGGGGATGGAATCGGCCCAGAAATCATGGATGCTGGGTTAGAGGTTCTGGAAGCTCTAGCTGAAAAAACAGGCTTTGACTATGAAATAGACAAACGACCTTTTGGAGGTGCAGGAATTGATGCAGCAGGCCATCCTTTACCTAGTGAAACCCTCAAAGCATGTAGAGAAGCAGATGCCATTCTCCTAGCGGCTATCGGTAGTCCTCAGTATGATGGAGCAGCGGTTCGGCCCGAACAAGGCTTGCTGGCTCTCCGTAAGGAACTAAATCTCTATGCTAATATTCGCCCTGTTAAGATTTTTGAGAGTCTCAAGCATTTGTCACCACTAAAACCAGAACGAATTGCTGGTGTAGACTTTGTTGTGGTACGGGAGTTGACAGGTGGGATTTATTTTGGGGATCATATTCTTGAAGAAAGAAAAGCGCGTGATATCAACGACTATAGCTATGAGGAAGTGGAGCGGATTATTCGCAAAGCCTTTGAAATCGCAAGAAGTCGGAGAAAAATCCTTACCAGTATTGATAAGCAAAACGTGTTGGCAACATCAAAACTCTGGCGGAAAGTAGCTGAGAAGGTCGCAAAGGATTTCCCAGATGTGACCTTGGAACACCAGCTAGTCGACTCAGCTTCCATGCTTATGATTACTAATCCTGCTAAGTTTGATGTCATCGTAACGGAAAATCTTTTTGGAGATATTCTATCTGATGAATCAAGCGTTCTATCTGGCACACTTGGGGTTATGCCATCAGCCAGTCATTCTGAAAATGGACCAAGTCTCTATGAACCTATTCACGGTTCAGCACCTGATATTGCAGGTCAAGGAATTGCCAATCCTATTTCCATGATTTTATCAGTGGCCATGATGCTGAGAGACAGCTTTGGACGTTATGAGGATGCAGAGCGTGTCGAGCGTGCTGTTGAGGCAAGTTTGGCAGCTGGTGTTTTAACAAGAGATATAGGTGGACAGGCTTCGACCAAGGAAATGACGGAAGCTATTATCGCAAGGTTATGAAGTTAGACGAAAAAATTACTCTAGTCCTTTTGATTTGGAATGTCATCATTTTCTTGATTTATGGCATTGACAAATCCAAGGCGAGGAGAAGAGCTTGGCGCATCCCTGAGAAAATCTTACTTATTTTAGCCTTTACTTGTGGTGGTTTTGGTGCTTGGTTAGCAGGAATCATCTTTCACCACAAGACTCGAAAATGGTACTTTAAAACAGTTTGGTTTCTTGGGATGGTGACTACACTAGTAGTCTTATATGTTATTTGGAGGTAATAGATGGCAGGAAAATCGATTTTTGATAAATTATGGGATCGTCATGTCATCACAGGAGAAGAGGGGCAGCCCCAACTCATGTATGTGGACCAGCACTATATTCATGAAGTGACCAGCCCTCAGGCTTTTCAAGGACTACGAGATGCAGGACGCAGATTGAGACGACCAGACTTGACATTTGGAACCTTTGACCACAATGTCCCGACAGTCAATATCTACGATATTCGAGATGTGATTTCTAAGGCTCAAATTGATAAGCTTGCTGAAAATGTTGAGGAGTTTGGGATTGAACATGCGGCCCACGGTTCCGAAAAGCAAGGAATCGTTCATATGGTTGGACCAGAAACTGGAAGAACTCAACCAGGAAAATTCATCGTCTGTGGAGACAGCCATACGGCAACTCACGGAGCTTTCGGAGCAATTGCCTTTGGAATTGGGACCAGTGAGGTCGAACATGTCTTCGCTACCCAGACCCTCTGGCAGGTCAAACCCAAGAAAATGCTGGTAGAATTCACTGGAGTTCCTCAAAAGGGAGTCTATTCCAAGGATTTTATTCTCGCCTTGATTGCTAAATACGGCGTTGCTTGCGGTGTAGGCTACGTGGTGGAATATAGAGGACAAGCTATTGATGCACTGAGCATGGAAGAACGAATGACCATCTGCAATATGTCCATCGAGTTTGGATCCAAGATGGGAATCATGAATCCGGACCAAACCACCTATGATTATCTCAAAGGACGGGAATGTGTTCCAGAGGACTTTGAAGAGGCTGTGGCGGATTGGAAAACAATTGTCAGTGATGATGATGCTGTTTATGATAAGGTTATCCAGATGGATGTTTCAGACTTGGCTCCTATGGTGACCTGGGGAACCAACCCTGCTATGGGGGTTGACTTTGACAGTAGATTCCCAGAAATTAAGGATATGAATGATGAGCGAGCCTACAATTACATGGACTTGGAGCCTGGTCAAAAGCCAGCTGATATTGAACTGGGCTATATCTTTATTGGTTCTTGTACCAATTCTCGTCTCAGTGACTTGCAACTAGCTGCGAGATTTGTTAAAGGGAAGAAAATAGCTCCTAATCTAACAGCTATCGTAGTTCCAGGCTCTCGTCCTGTCAAACGAGCTGCTGAGAAGTTGGGTTTGGACAAGGTCTTTCTAGATGCTGGCTTTGAGTGGAGAGACCCAGGTTGCTCTATGTGCCTAGGGATGAATCCTGACAAGGTACCTGATGGTGTCCACTGTGCCTCAACCAGCAATCGAAACTTTGAAGATAGACAAGGCTTTGGTGCTAAGACCCATCTCTGTAGTCCAGCTATGGCAGCTGCGGCAGCTATTGCAGGGCGTTTCGTAGATGTTCGGCAAATGCCAGAAGCCCAGTAAGGAGAGGATATGGAGAAATTTACAGTTTATACGGGAACGACCGTTCCTCTCATGAATGATAACATCGACACCGATCAAATCCTACCCAAGCAGTTTCTCAAGTTAATTGATAAAAAAGGCTTTGGTAAGTACCTCATGTATGCTTGGCGTTATCTGGACGATAAGTATACTGAGGATCCAGACTTTGTCTTTAACCGACCTGAATATCGGAAAGCTAGTATTCTCATCTCAGGGGATAACTTTGGGGCAGGATCTTCGAGGGAGCATGCCGCTTGGGCTCTAGCGGACTATGGTTTTAAGGTCGTGATTGCAGGATCTTTTGGGGACATTCATTACAATAATGAACTCAATAATGGAATGTTGCCTATTGTACAGCCTAGAGAGGTTCGAGAGAAACTAGCTCAGCTACAACCGACTGACCAGGTAACTGTGGACTTGGAACAACAAAAAATCATCTCACCAATTGGAGAATTCACTTTTGAAATCGATAGTGAGTGGAAACACAAACTCTTAAATGGTTTGGATGATATCGGTATTACCTTGCAGTATGAAGGTTTGATTGCTGCTTATGAAAAACAACGACCAGACTACTGGCAGGATTAGAAGAAAAATAGAAAAGGAAATAGAACTATGACAAAACACATTCAATGGAACGGAACACTTTCACAAGAAGGCTACGACATTTTAAAAGGTGAGGGCGGATGTATCGTTTGTCCTACTAAAGTTGGTTACATTATCATGACTAGCGACAAGGCAGGACTTGAGCGCAAGTTCGCAGCCAAAGAACGTAACCGTAACAAACCAGGTGTTGTTCTCTGTGGTAGCATGGATGAGCTTCGCGCTTTAGCACAACTCAACCCAGAAATTGAAGCCTTTTACCAAAAACATTGGGACGAAGATATTCTTCTTGGCTGTATCCTTCCTTGGAAACCAGAAGCCTTTGAAGAACTCAAAGCATACGGTGATAGCCGTGAAGAACTTATGACTGACGTGCGTGGTACTAGCTGTTTTGTTATCAAATTCGGGAAAGCTGGTGAACAATTAGCTGCCAAACTTTGGGAAGAAGGCAAGATGGTCTATGCCTCATCTGCAAACCCATCTGGAAAAGGAAACCGTGGTAAGGTAGAAGGAATCGGAGAACGCATCGAAGGAGCAGTTGACCTTGTTATCGAGGCAGACGACTATGTGGCATCAATCCAGCCTGACAAAACGATTGAAACACGCTACGAGCAAGGTGTGATGGTCTCTATGGTCGATAAAGACGGCAAACTCATCCCAGAACAAGGAGGAGCACGTTCAACTTCCCCAGCTCCAGTTGTGATCCGTAAAGGGCTTGACATTGATAAAATCATGATGCACCTGTCAGACACCTTTAACTCATGGGACTACCGTCAGGGTGAGTATTATTAGGATAGAGAAGGAGTGGGGAGAAGATAATCTCTCCTCTTTCTTTTGTTTTTGATTTAAGTAAAATCCGAATAATATAATTTTATTTTTGAAATTATTTCACAAAAACTGTACTTTGCTTTATAATAAATTATGTAAACGTCGGAAAAGGCGTAGTGATGCGAGAGCATAGATAGGTCATTACAAAAGAAACGAGACATCAATATGTTAAATGAATTTCCAATTTTTGATTGCGAAGATATTCAATTGATTCCAAATAAATGTGTGATTAAAAGCCGTGCAGAAGTGGATACAAGCGTCACTCTAGGAAATCAAACTTTTAAATTTTTATGGTATAATAAAAATAAGCAAAAATATATTAATTATAATAGTACTAAGAAAATTAAGTATGATCATTATTTCTTTGATCTTCTTGATTATTATGAAGAGCCAGATTTCTTAGATTTTAAGTATATTGTCCGTTTGGAAAATACTACGTATATCTTTTGGCGGGAAGACTAATTTTTAGAGTTTAAATAATATAGGGAAGTATTTTAAAATGTAAAAAAAAACAGAATTTACAAATTTCTATCTCTAAAATATCTTGCCTGATTTGTAAAGAATCAAAAGGTTGATGATATAATAGAATAAAAGAGTACGATATGACAGAAGAAATTAAATAAATGGGGTGGAATTATAGAGTGCGTCACTAAGTTCATCATTTCATATAGATAAATATTGTAATGAAAAATTATTTAAATTAAAATCATAGAAATAATTGATACTGTAAATAATCAATTAGACTATAGTAATAATAATCAAACCAACTGCAGTGTAGTGAGTTAGTACTTTTAGTTAAATCCTTTATATATTTATTCCAGAAGATATATTATGTGAAATAATTGTTACATAATCTTTAAAAATTAAACCTAAGAAAGCGAGAAATAAGTATGGATGATTCTAATACAAAATATGAATTACAAATAACGAAAGATAAGGTATATTCAACAGATAGGCATTTTACGATTGAAGATTTGAGTTTGGGAGACACATATAAATTTTTTGATGCATACTTTGAAAGTTCAAATGGAGAAATCATTCGAAGAATTCAAAATAAATTTGAAAGAAAAAAATCTAATCAAGTGTTACCTCGCTTAGCTTGTCAAATATATGAAAAGCACTTACTCAAACTGTCAAAAGAAGAGAGGGAAAAATTTCCAATTTGCCAATATAATCCAACTAGTGATATGATTCAAGGCTTATTTTCTAGTATTGATGATTTCAAAGGAAATAGAAATAGTATAGAATACTTAAAGTATGAATGTAATAATGGTGAAAATTTTGTTTTTTACTGTTGGAATGTATTTTCAACTCTCATGTTTGTACATGAATGCTTGAAGAGATTTGGTAAAGATGGTGATAAATTTATTTTAGTTTATACAGAGAAAGAAGGTAAAAAGAAACCTATGGAAATTAACTCAGCTACACTACATTTAGATGGTCATATAAGTATTTTTTCGAAGCTCGTACTTTCTGCTAAAAATGTAGTATTCCGGGGTGCACCAGGAACTGGTAAAACCTATCTTTCTAAACAAATTGCTGCCAATATTGTGTCTAATGGTAGAACTAATGATATCAATGCTCTGTCACAGGATGAAATTAATCAAATAGATTTTGTTCAGTTTCATCCTTCGTATGACTACACGGACTTTGTAGAGGGATTGAGACCGATATCAAATGGGGATGGAGCTATCGAGTTTAAATTACAAGATGGTATTTTTAAGCAGTTTTGCCAGAAGGCTAAAGCAGCTCAGAAGACTGGAGGACAAGATAATTTTGATGAAGCTTGGGATCGTTATCTTGAGTATGTAAATAGCAGAGATGAAAAAGAATATTTAACAGAATTTTCCTACCTAACAGTAAATAGTCGAAATAATTTTAATATCAATTATGAAACTAAAGCTCAAGGAACTGTCTTAACAAAATTTTATGTTTATGAACTTTATAAAGATGAAAACTATCTGAAACAGCCCTATTATCGTAACCAAGGAAAAAAAGTCCTTGAAATTTTAAAGAAAAGATTTGGTTTGAAAGACTATATCTCTCCAACAGAGATCAAGACAGACAAGAATTTTGTCTTCATCATCGATGAGATCAACCGTGGTGAGATTTCTAAGATTTTTGGAGAACTATTTTTCTCAATTGATCCTGGTTATCGTGGTGAAAAGGGAAGTGTTTCTACCCAATATGCTAATTTACATGAAACTGATGAGAAATTTTATATCCCTGACAATGTCTATATTATCGGAACAATGAATGATATAGACAGATCTGTTGATACTTTCGATTTTGCTATGCGTCGTCGTTTCCGCTTTGTTGAAGTTACGGCTGAAAGTCAACTTTATATTCTAGATGAAGAACTAGGTGAAGATGCAAAAGAAGCTAAAATTCGACTAAGGAACTTGAATGCTGCTATTGAAAACATTCAGGAATTAAACAGTCATTATCATATCGGACCAAGTTATTTCTGTAATTTAAAAAAATTGAAATATGATTATGAAATACTTTGGTCTGATTATCTCAAACCACTTTTGGAAGATTATGTACGTGGTTCTTATGATGAAGCTGAAACTTTAGAAACATTGAAAAAAGCATTCGATCTGACAAAGAATGAGCAAAAAGATCAGGCAGTAGCTGATGACAATGAAGGCGATGAAAACGATGATGCGGATTACTGATAATCAACACAAGATTGTTAAGGAAGAATTTGTTGAAGAATATCCTAAACTAAGCAATCTTCTTTTAGACAGAACCTTGGAAAGTCTATCCCAAGATGAACGTGTTTTCATTTTTCCAAATGATTTGAAGAATTCTCCTGACTTAGAGAAGGACCAAAAAATCTTTGAAACAGTTAATCAGGAAATCAAGACAGGAAATGTGATTGGTTTTCTGGGTTGTGGTCAGGAAAGATTAACGATTTCCTCTCGTTTTTCTGATAAATATAACGACCACTTTTTGCATTATCTCTTACAAAAGGTTCTTCATATCAATCTCACTAGTTTAGATGTTGCTTTGTCTCGTGAAGAGAGGCTTTATCAACTTTTGATGTATCTCTTCCCCAAGTATCTACAAGCTGCTATTCGAAAAGGTCTTTATAAGGAATACCATCGATTTTCTCATAATGACAGTAATGTTAAGGGAGTGATTGATGTAAGAAACCATCTCAAGAAAAATCTTCCTTTCACGGGAAATATTGCCTACACAACGAGAGAGTTCACCTATGATAATCCCCTCATGCAGTTGGTTCGTCACACTATTGAATACATTAAGAACCAGAAAAGCATTGGTCAAGGGGTGCTAGATACTCTCTCAACTAGTCGTGAAAACGTATCTGAAATCGTGCGTGTAACGCCTTCTTATAAACTAGCTGATCGTGCTAAGATTATTCGGGTAAATCAATCTAAACCGATACGTCATGCATACTTTCACGAGTACAGAAAGTTACAAGAACTTTGTCTGATGATCCTAAACCAAGAAAAGCACGGTTTAGGATATCAAGATCAAAAAATTCATGGTATTCTTTTTGATGTTGCCTGGCTTTGGGAAGAGTATGTCCATACCTTATTGCCAAAAGATTTCATCCATCCACGGAATAAAGAAAAGCTAGGTGGTATTTCGGTATTTTCTGTTGGGAAACGAAAAGTATATCCAGATTTTTATCATAAAGAACTTAAAATAGTATTAGATGCTAAGTATAAAAAACTGGAATTGACTGAAAAAGGAATCAACCGTGAGGACTTATTCCAGCTGATTTCCTATTCTTATATTTTAAAAGCTGAGAAGGCTGGTCTTATTTTCCCGAGTGAGAAAAAGGCGGTTGATAGTGAGATAGGAAAGCTAGCAGGTTATGGAGCTTTGTTGAAGAAATGGTCTATCCACATTCCTAAGACGACCTTGTCATATAGTGAGTTTTGTAATATGATAGAAATCTCAGAAGAAATTTTTAAAAGGAATATTGCTAACGAAGTGGGGAGAAAATAATCTCTCCTCTTTTTTATTATTTATACAATAAAAACCGAACAATATATTTTAATTTATGAAATTATTTGACAGAAACTGTACTTTAGTTTATAATAAATTAAGGAAACGTCGGAAAAGGCGTAGTGATGCGAGAGCATAGGTAGGTCATTACAAAAGAAACGAGACATCGATATGTTAAATGAATTTCCAATTTTTGATTACGAAGATATTCAATTGATTCCAAATAAATGTGTCATTAAAAGCCGTGCAGAAGCAGATACAAGTGTCACGCTAGGAAATCACACCTTTAAACTACCTGTTGTGCCAGCTAATATGCAGACGATTTTGGATGAAAATGTAGCAGAGCAACTGGCTAAAGGAGGCTACTTCTACATTATGCACCGTTTTGATGAAGCAGGACGCATTCCTTTTATTAAACGAATGCACGATCAAGGGCTCATTGCTTCTATCTCTGTCGGTGTTAAGGACTATGAGTATGATTTCGTTAGCCAACTCAAGGCTGATGCTCCAGAATACATCACGATTGATATTGCTCATGGTCATGCAGATAGCGTGATTTCTATGATTCAGCACATCAAGAAAGAATTGCCAGATACTTTTGTCATTGCTGGAAATGTGGGAACACCAGAAGCTGTGCGTGAATTGGAAAATGCTGGTGCGGATGCTACTAAGGTTGGAATCGGTCCTGGTAAGGTTTGTATCACCAAGGTCAAGACTGGTTTTGGTACAGGAGGCTGGCAGTTGGCTGCCCTTCGCTGGTGTGCTAAGGCTGCTCGTAAACCGATTATTGCTGATGGAGGAATTCGTACTCACGGCGATATTGCCAAGTCTATCCGTTTCGGTGCTAGCATGGTCATGATTGGTTCTCTATTTGCAGGACATATTGAAAGTCCAGGGAAAACGATTGAAGTCGATGGTGAACAATTCAAAGAATACTATGGTTCAGCTTCACAATATCAAAAAGGTGCTTACAAAAATGTGGAAGGCAAACGCATCTTGCTTCCTGCCAAAGGTCATCTGCAAGATACTTTAACTGAGATGGAACAAGACCTTCAAAGTGCTATTTCTTATGCAGGTGGACGTCAGGTTGCTGACCTTAAACACGTTGATTATGTGATCGTGAAAAACTCTATCTGGAATGGGGATGCTTCCCACTAAGACGGGCTATCTCACTAGAAAAAAACTTGTTATTAAAGCAAATTTCTGTTATAATAAAACAAGTTTCCACCCTTAGTGTAATGGATATCACGTAAGATTCCGGTTCTTGAGATGGGGGTTCGATTCCCTCAGGGTGGATGTAAACATCCTAAAAAAGCCTTTAAATAGGGCTTTTTTCTTTAAACAGACCTAAATTGGCCCTTAAAACTGTAAATCTCTTTTTAAAGAATGCCCAAATCCCCTCCAGTCCCGTTTTAAAGTGACTCAGGGGGCTTTTTTTGATATAATAAAAAGGACTGTTATCAGTTAGAAAGAGGTTGGTATGAAAGAATTACAAACTGTACTAAAGAACCATTTTGCAATCGAATTTGCAGACAAAAATTTACTGGAAACTGCCTTTACTCATACGAGTTATGCCAATGAGCACCGCCTCTTAAAAATTTCACACAATGAACGCTTGGAATTTTTAGGAGACGCTGTTCTACAGTTATTGATTTCAGAATATCTGTATAAAAAATATCCTAAAAAGCCTGAAGGCGATTTGTCCAAACTCCGTGCCATGATTGTCCGCGAGGAGAGTTTAGCTGGTTTTGCGCGTGATTGCCAGTTTGATCAATTTATCAAGTTGGGTAAGGGGGAAGAAAAATCTGGTGGTCGCAATCGTGACACCATTCTTGGTGATGCCTTCGAAGCCTTTCTAGGTGCTCTCCTTTTGGACAAGGATGTGGCCAAGGTTAAGGCATTTATCTATCAAGTCATGATTCCTAAGGTTGAAGCAGGCGAATTTGAGATGATTACAGACTACAAAACCCATCTCCAAGAGTTACTTCAGGTCAATGGCGATGTGGCTATTCGTTATCAGGTGATTTCTGAAACGGGTCCTGCCCATGATAAGGTTTTTGATGTAGAAGTTCTGGTTGAAGGTAAGAGCATCGGTCAAGGTCAAGGTCGTTCTAAGAAATTAGCAGAGCAGGAAGCTGCCAAAAATGCCGTTGAGAAAGGGCTGGATTCATGTATTTAAAGGAAATCGAAATTCAGGGATTCAAGTCTTTTGCTGACAAGACTAAGGTCGTCTTTGACCAAGGTGTGACGGCAGTTGTTGGGCCCAATGGATCTGGAAAGTCGAATATTACAGAAAGTCTGCGTTGGGCCTTGGGGGAGTCAAGTGTTAAAAGTCTCCGTGGTGGCAAGATGCCAGATGTTATCTTTGCTGGAACAGAAAGTCGCAAACCGCTCAATTATGCTTCTGTAGTTGTGACTTTGGATAATCATGACGGATTTATCAAGGATGCAGGCCAAGAAATCAGGGTAGAACGCCATATCTATCGTAGCGGAGATAGCGAATACAAGATTGACGGTAAGAAAGTCCGTCTGCGTGATATTCATGATCTTTTCTTGGATACAGGTTTGGGACGAGATTCCTTCTCTATCATTTCCCAAGGGAAGGTTGAGGAGATTTTCAACTCCAAGCCTGAAGAACGCAGAGCTATTTTTGAAGAAGCTGCTGGAGTTTTGAAATACAAGACTCGTAGAAAAGAGACAGAGAGCAAACTGCAGCAAACTCAGGATAATCTAGACCGCTTAGAGGACATTATCTACGAGTTGGATAATCAAATCAAGCCTCTTGAGAAACAAGCTGAGAATGCCCGTAAGTTTCTAGACTTGGAAGGTCAACGTAAGGCCATTTACTTAGATGTTTTGGTTGCTCAAATCAAGGAAAATAAGGCTGAACTAGAGTTGACAGAAGAAGAGTTGGCTCAGGTTCAGGAACTATTGACTAGTTATTACCAAAAGCGTGAAAAATTAGAGGAAGAAAATCATACTCTTAAAAAGCAACGCCAAGATTTACAGGCTGAAATGGCCAAAGATCAGGGCAGTTTGATGGACTTGACTAGTCTAATTAGTGACTTAGAGAGAAAATTAGCCCTATCGAAACTGGAGTCTGAGCAAGTAGCCCTGAATCAACAGGAAGCACAAGCCCGTTTGATCTCTTTGGAGGATAAGAGAAACTCACTCAGCAAAGAAAAATCTGATAAGGAAAGCTCTTTAGCTCTCTTAGAGGAAAATCTAGTCCAAAATAATCAAAAACTCAATCGTTTAGAGGCTGAATTGCTAGCTTTTTCAGATGATCCTGATCAGATGATTGAGCTCCTACGTGAACGCTTTGTAGCCCTTTTACAAGAAGAAGCGGATGTATCAAACCAACTGACTCGCATAGAGAATGAGTTGGAAAATAGTCGTCAACTTTCTCAAAAACAAGCAGATCAACTACAAAAGCTGAAAGAACAGTTGGCTACAGCTAAAGAGAGGGCAAGTCAGCAAAAAGACGAGCTTGAAACTGCCAAGGAGCAGGTTCAGAAATTATTGGCTGACTATCAAGCTATTGCCAAGGAGCAAGAAGAGCAGAAAGCTTCCTATCAAGTTCAACAAAGTCAACTCTTTGACCGTCTGGACAGTCTTAAAAACAAGCAGGCTAGAGCTCAAAGTTTGGAAAATATCCTGAGAAATCATAGCAACTTTTATGCAGGTGTTAAGAGTGTTCTCCAAGAAAAAGACCGCCTCGGTGGAATTATTGGTGCAGTCAGTGAGCACCTGACTTTTGATGTGCATTATCAAACTGCCCTAGAAATTGCGCTTGGAGCCAGCAGTCAGCATATCATCGTAGAAGATGAGAATGCAGCTACTAAGGCTATTGATTTCCTCAAGCGCAACAGAGCCGGTCGTGCGACTTTCCTTCCTTTGACCACTATTAAGGCGCGTACGATTTCTAGTCAGAATCAAGATGCTATTGCTGCAAGTCCAGGATTTCTGGGTATGGCTGATGAGCTGGTGACATTCGATACTAGACTGGAAGCTATTTTCAAGAACTTGATAGCTACGACGGCTATTTTTGATACTGTAGAGCATGCGCGTGCAGCAGCTCGCCAGATTCGTTATCAGGTTCGTATGGTGACTTTGGACGGGACAGAATTGCGAACAGGTGGTTCCTATGCAGGTGGAGCCAACCGCCAGAATAACAGTATTTTCATCAAGCCAGAACTGGAGCAATTACAAAAAGAAATTGCTGAAGAGGAAGCAAGTCTTCGTTCAGAAGAAGAATCTTTGAAGACCTTGCAAGATGAGATGGCTAGATTGACAGAAAAATTAGAAGCTATCAAATCTCAAGGAGAGCAGGCACGTATTCAGGAGCAAGGATTGTCCCTCGCTTATCAGCAGACCAGTCAGCAAGTTGAAGATCTAGAAACTCTTTGGAAACTCCAAGAAGAGGAATTAGATCGTCTTTCTGAGGGAGATTGGCAAGCGGATAAGGAAAAATGCCAAGAGCGCCTTACTACTATCGCCAGTGACAAGCAAAATCTGGAAGCTGAGATTGAAGAGATTAAGTCTAACAAAAATGCCATCCAAGAACGCTATCAAAACTTGCAGGAAGATGTGGCGCAAGCTCGATTGCTTAAGACAGAACTGCAAGGACAAAAACGTTATGAAGTGGCTGATATTGAGCGTTTAGGCAAGGAATTGGATAATTTAGATATCGAACAAGAGGAAATCCAGCGCCTCCTTCAAGAAAAGGTTGATAATCTTGAGAAAGTTGATACGGATTTGCTCAGTCAACAGGCTGATGAAGCCAAAACTCAGAAAACAAATCTCCAACAAGGTTTGATTCGTAAGCAGTTTGAGTTGGATGATATAGAAGGTCAGCTGGATGATATTGCCAGTCATTTGGATCAGGCTCGTCAGCAGAATGAAGAGTGGATTCGCAAGCAAACTCGTGCTGAAGCCAAGAAAGAAAAGGTCAGCGAGCGTTTGCGCCATCTACAAAGTCAATTAACAGACCAGTACCAGATTAGCTATACTGAAGCTCTAGAAAATGCACATGAATTGGAAAATCTCAATCTAGCTGAGCAAGAGGTTAAGGATTTGGAGAAAGCTATTCGCTCACTGGGTCCTGTCAATTTAGACGCTATTGAACAGTATGAAGAAGTCTACAGCCGTCTGGATTTCCTAAATAGCCAGCGAGATGATATTCTGTCTGCGAAAAATCTGCTTCTTGAGACTATCACAGAGATGAATGATGAGGTTAAGGAACGCTTTAAATCAACCTTTGAGGCTATTCGTGAATCCTTTAAAGTGACCTTCAAGCAGATGTTTGGCGGAGGTCAAGCAGACTTGATTTTGACTGAGGGAGACCTGCTGACAGCTGGGGTTGAGATTTCTGTCCAACCACCAGGCAAGAAAATCCAGTCGCTTAACCTCATGAGTGGTGGTGAAAAAGCTCTTTCTGCTCTTGCTTTGCTTTTCTCTATCATTCGAGTTAAGACTATCCCGTTTGTTATCTTAGATGAGGTAGAGGCTGCGTTAGATGAAGCCAATGTTAAACGTTTTGGGGATTACCTTAACCGCTTTGATAAGGACAGCCAGTTTATCGTCGTAACCCACCGTAAGGGAACCATGGCAGCAGCCGATTCTATCTATGGAGTGACCATGCAAGAATCAGGTGTCTCAAAAATTGTTTCGGTTAAGTTAAAAGATTTGGAAGAAACAGTAGACTAGTTACCAAACGATAGCATCTCTTAGGGGATGCTATTTTTTAAAACTAACATCTTGAATGATTTTTTAAGGTCAGTTCAGGAGTAAAAAACGACATTTGGGCTTTCCTTTTAGCGAAAAGGCTTTCTCTATGATATAATAGTTTCATGATTACAACAGTACCTATAAAAAATGAAAAAGATATCGCAGTACCTGATAAAACAGTTCTTGTATTAGGCTATTTTGACGGTATTCATAAGGGACATCAGAAGCTTTTTGAAGTAGCTAGCAAGGCTTCTATGAAAGAATATCTACCAGTTGTCGTGATGACCTTTACAGAGTCGCCTAAGCTCGCATTACAGCCTTACAAGCCAGAATTAATGCTTCATATTGTCAGCCATGAAGAACGGGAACATAAGATGAAATGGCATGGAGTAGAGGCTCTTTTCTTACTTGACTTTAGTAGTAAATTTGCTAGTTTAACGGGTCAAGAGTTCTTTGATACCTATGTTAGAGCATTAAAACCAGCGATTATCGTAGCGGGATTTGATTACACGTTTGGTTCTGATAAGAAAACTGCGGATGATTTGAAGGATTATTTTGATGGAGAAATCATCATTGTTCCTCCTGTTGAGGATGAAAAGGGGAAAATTAGTTCTACTCGTATTCGTCAAGCTATTCTGGATGGAGATGTCAGAGAAGCTGCTCATTTACTTGGCACCCCTCTACCATCACGTGGAATGGTTGTTCATGGGAATGCTCGTGGACGTACGATCGGTTATCCAACAGCAAACTTAGTTTTAAGAGATCGAACCTATATGCCAGCAGATGGTGTTTACGTAGTCGATATCGAAGTGCAGCGTAAAAGATATCGTGGAATGGCGAGTGTCGGGAAAAATGTTACTTTCGATGGAGAAGAGCCACGTTTTGAAGTCAATATTTTTGATTTTTCAGATGACATTTACGGTGAAACAGTTATTGTTTACTGGCTAGACCGTGTCCGTGAAATGGTCAAATTTGACTCTGTTGAAGAACTGGTAGATCAACTCCAGAAAGATGAAGAAATTGCTTGGAATTGGAAGGATGGAGAGTAGGATGTTTAAAAAGTGAACCATATTTTGTGTTTGCTTTTTTTATTTTTGGAAGAAATTCTTACAGATATAAACCTAATTGAAGCTTTGTTCGAAATCTGTTAAAATAGGGATATTAATAACTTTAAAAAATAAAGAAAAGAGATTATATGATTACAGGTGAATTAAAAAATAAAATTGATCAGTTGTGGGAAATGCTTTGGACTGAAGGTAACGCAAATCCACTAACAAATATTTAATATATGACATAAAGAGAAAAATCATAATTGACAATTCAAAAATCTCTGGAAGAATTGGAAACCTTGAAAAAATCACTTATGCAGAAGTATTTTGGTTAAGATTTGAGATGAGATAGCAGTTTTACACTATCATTGTAATTACCGTACTTATTTGTTACAATACTTCAAAGGAGGAAATCATATGGCAGTAAAAACAAGAAAACAAGGAAATTCAATTACCATTACGATTCCCAGTGAATTCAATATTCCAAGTGACGAAATTATCTTTATTCCTGAAGAGTCTGGACATCAGATTTCTTATGTTTCTGATGATGCCTTTGATTTAAAACTGGATACAATTTTTGATGAATACGATGAAGTTTTCAAAGCTTTGGTGGAAAAATGACAGTATATTTAACGGAAGAGTAAATTGAAAAAATCAATGCTTTAGTAATTCAACGGTATTCTCCAAATAAGCAAATTCAAACAGTTAGTCCTTCAGCGTTAAATATGATTGTGAACTTACCAGAATAATTTGGTTTTAGTAAACCTTTTTATCCAACAATTTTTGATAACGCAACAATATTATTTGTCCGATTGATAAAGAAGTATGTTTTTGCCAATGCCAATAAGCGAACAGCCTTTTATGTTTTGGTTCAATTTTTACAATTAAATGGTTATCACTTTTCTTTTTCTGCGGAAGAAGCTGCTGATATGTGTGTGACTATAGTGGTAGGAGCTTTAACTGATGAAAAAATGATAAGCTATTCTAAATGGGTTTCTCAACATTTTATTAGAGAAAAAATTAAAAAATAAGCTAGTATGTTGGATTGAAATGAGCATAAGAAAAAATGAAGAGACAATATTAGAATTCTGTAATGCAGAAACTCTGATATTGTCTCTTTTTAAAACACGCGATACACATAGGGATTCTCTGGTTTATCGACTTTGGTAAAGCTGTCAATTTCCAATGTTGGGAGATTTTGTTTGAGTTCTTTATGGTAGTGATTGACCAGTTTTCCTTTGGCTGTTATCCAGGTGTTGTTCTCGTACTGACGGGTATTTCCCTTGGTCAGCAATCCATAGACACCTGAATCCGCGATACAGTGAATAATGCCGAAGCGGAACAGAAATTGACTATTGGCATGACTGGGGTCGTTATAGACAAAGCCTGTGAACTGAACTGTCTTACCCTCAAACTCATCTGGATAGTCATAGATAGCCTCCATGACTTCCATATAGTTTTCATTCGTAATCTGAATACTATCTTGGGACAAGTATTTATCCGCCGCAGTTCGCATTTCCTTTTCATAGGCTGATTTTGAAAAGTAAGAACTGGTATCTGGTTTCAAATATTGGCTTGTCGTCCCTTCACTCGTCTGAATGGATTGATCCGTGCCTTCTGATAAGGGGAAGTGATAGCCTTTTGCTGAAACGGTCTGAGAATCCAAGCTAACAGTTGGAAAAGTTAAGCCAACGACAATTGGAATGGCAAGAAGAGCAACACTCGTCACCTTAGCCATTCGGCTGTTCAGATGACTGTGGGTTTTGACTTGCTTCATCCAGATATACAATTGAACAATAGCCAAGATAAAGGAAAGCACCATGGAAATATAGGCCAGATAGGAATAGTGCATGTTGATGTACTGGTTTAATTTGCCCGATAAATGGAGGTAGATGGTCAGTTCAAGATAGCCAGCTAAAACTAAAAATCGAATCATAGGATGACTCCAATCAAGAGAGAATACACTAAGACGACAAGAGTCACAATCGTAATAAAGTGACTGATAAATCGTGCTTTCAAGTAATTTTTCATCATGAGAATATTTTTGATATCCAGCATTGGGCCAATGACGAGAAAGGCCAGAACTGGTGCCAATCCGAAACTTGAGAGAAGAGAAGCACCGATAAAGGCATCCGCCTCACTGCAGAGAGAAAGAAGAAAGGCCAAAAGCATCAAGAGCAGGATGGCAAAAAGAGGGGTTGCGCTGATAGAAGTAAGAATACGAGTCGGAACATAGACCTGTATAATAGAGGCAAAAAGACAGCCAAATACCAAATAGCGTCCCATATCAAAAAACTCATCAATGGCTTGCACAAAAACCTGAAAAACTTTTTTTGCAGGGGTCAAGTGAGAAAAATCATGTTCATGACAGACCAAACGATTTTCTTTCTGAATCGATTCTTGCCAGAAGAATCCTAGAAAAATCCCAAGTATCACAGCTACAAGAATGGAACCTAGAGCTCGTAATAGAGCGACATGGAAGGAGTTGCCAAAGGCAGAATAGGTCGCAAATAGAACAATAGGATTGATAACAGGTGCTGTTACAAGAAAGGGAACGGCTGTGTAACTGGGAACCTTCTTTTCCAGAAAACGATTGATAATGGGGACAATTCCACATTCACAAGAGGGAAAAAGCATCCCGACGAAGGTGCCAAAAAAGATTCTCCCCCAACGATTTCGAGGGAGAAAATGATAAACCTTGTCAGGTGTGATATAAACCTCAATCAGTCCTGAGACAATACTTCCTATCAGAACGAAGGGTAGGGCTTCAATGATAATGGAGAGAAAAATAGCCCCAGTCTGAAGCACACTAGACGGGAGTTGTTGGAAAGCAGTCATCTAGTTTTCTTTTCTGCTTTGGCTTTTTTCTCTTTGTCATCTGGGAAAGTGACTTGTTTCAAATCAGGGAGTTTCGCAAACTCTTCAAACATCTTGTCCAAGTCGTCCGTTTTTGTAAATTTTACTGCCATAGTGATACCTCGATTCTAAATTCTACCTCTATTATACTATTATTTTGAGGAAAAGGGAAAAGTTAAAATTGAGTATCTAACGAATAATAGAGCTTGATATATCCTAATATACACTATGATTGTGATATAATAATTGTGGAATAACGGAGGAAATGATGGAACACGAAAAAATCGGTCAGGTTACTGACGAAGTAAAAGAAATTTTTAATATTGTTCTTGAAGCTAGTGATATCAAAGTTAACAAAGAAGGTTTAAGAAGTCATATGTTGAAACGGCATCATAATGATGTGATTCATCATATCGAAGACCTAGAACTCATACTAAGGAACCCAGATTTCGTCGGCATTAATCCACGAGAGAAAGATGCTAGTTTTGAATATGTTAAAAGATTTGATGATAATGTTCTTGTTGCCATCAAGTTACATAAAAGTGGAGATTTCTTTTATGTTCCGACCATGTATCGCTTACAAGATTTCAAGTTACAAAGTCGTATCAAGTCTGGTAGATTGAGAAAACTTGACAAAAAAAGTTGATAGTGCTAGAATAACATTAACGAAAGACATTTGAGGGCAGAAAGGTTCCTGCCGCACCTTGAAAAAGGTATCTGAGATGCTGGGTACACCGACCAGCCAAGTGTCCGTTATTTCAAAGGAGGGAGCTTAAATGCTCCTTTTTTGTTTAAAAATTTCAAAAAAGATTATCCCCTCCGCAGGCTCAGGCTTGCGATTTTTTATTTGCTCTGAAAATTGATTCGTTAATTTCAACAAATAGCTTTATAAAGCGTTTTGTAAAAAATAAAAACAGTGAAGTTACTCATAGATTCTTTTGTAATCTAGTAGAATTCTAAATTGAAACCTTCTCAATGAATAGAATATTGAAATGAAGTAAATTTATTTCCCAACTTATGTTTTAAAATTGTAAGAGGTAATTTGAAACGTTTAGCTTATGGTATAATAGGTTTATGGATAAAAAATATTTAAAAATTTCCCAAGATTTGGGTGTGACCTTAAAACAAATTGATACTGTCTTGTCTTTAACAGCTGAAGGGGCAACTATTCCCTTTATTGCTCGTTATAGAAAGGATATGACGGGTAGTCTTGATGAAGTGGCTATCAAGGCCATTATTGACTTGGATAAGACTTTGACCAACCTTAATGATCGTCAAGAAGCTGTTCTAGCCAAAATTCAAGAACAAGGCAAGCTAACTAAAGAATTGGAAGAAGCTATCTTATCTGCCGAAAAACTAGCAGATGTAGAAGAACTCTATCTTCCATACAAGGAAAAACGTCGAACTAAGGCAACCATTGCCCGTGAAGCTGGACTCTTTCCTCTTGCTCGCTTGATTTTGCAGAATGTAACTGACTTAGAGAAGGAAGCTGAAAAGTTCGTCTGTGAAGGATTTGCGACTGGCAAGGAAGCCTTAGCTGGTGCAGTTGATATCTTGGTCGAAGCCTTATCGGAGGATGTCAATTTACGTGCTATGACTTATCAGGAAGTGCTGAGACACTCTAAACTCACTTCTCAAGTCAAGGATGAAAGTCTCGATGAAAAGCAGGTTTTTCAGATTTATTATGATTTTTCAGAGACAGTTGGAAATATGCAGGGTTATCGTACCTTGGCCCTCAATCGTGGGGAGAAGCTAGGTGTCTTGAAGGTCGGTTTTGAACATGCGACGGACCGTATTCTTGCCTTCTTTGCTACTCGTTTCAAGGTGAAAAATGCTTATATTGATGAAGTGGTTCAGCAATCTGTTAAAAAGAAAGTCTTGCCTGCTATCGAGCGTCGTATTCGGACAGAACTAACTGAGAAAGCAGAAGAAGGAGCTATCCAACTCTTTTCGGACAACCTACGTAATCTCCTCTTGGTTGCTCCGCTGAAAGGGCGCGTGGTTCTTGGGTTTGACCCTGCCTTTCGTACAGGTGCCAAGCTAGCCGTTGTTGATGCAACTGGAAAAATGCTGACAACTCAGGTTATTTATCCTGTCAAACCAGCCTCTGCTCGTCAAATCGAAGAAGCCAAGAAAGATTTGGCAGATTTGATTGGTCAATACGGCGTGGAAATTATTGCCATCGGTAATGGAACGGCCAGTCGTGAAAGTGAAGCTTTTGTGGCGGAAGTTCTTAAAGATTTTCCTGAGGTTAGTTATGTCATTGTAAATGAAAGTGGTGCTTCGGTCTATTCTGCCAGCGAACTTGCTCGTCAGGAGTTCCCAGACTTAACCGTTGAAAAGCGTTCTGCCATCTCTATCGCCCGTCGTTTGCAGGACCCCCTTGCTGAATTGGTCAAAATCGATCCTAAGTCAATTGGTGTCGGTCAGTACCAGCACGATGTCAGCCAGAAGAAATTGTCTGAAAGTCTGGATTTTGTCGTGGATACCGTGGTGAACCAAGTCGGTGTTAATATTAATACGGCCAGCCCAGCTCTTCTTTCACACGTAGCTGGACTCAATAAAACCATTTCTGAAAATATCGTCAAATACCGTGAGGAAGAGGGAAAAATCACTTCACGCGCCCAAATCAAGAAAGTTCCTCGTCTGGGTGCTAAGGCTTTTGAACAGGCAGCTGGTTTCCTTCGTATCCCTGAAAGTAGCAACATCCTTGATAATACAGGAGTTCACCCAGAAAATTACGTTGCCGTTAAGGAACTCTTCAAACGTTTAGATATTAAAGACCTAAACGAAGAAGCCCAAGGCAAACTCAAGTCGCTTTCAGTCAAGGAAATGGCGCAAGAGCTAGACCTTGGACCAGAAACTCTTAAAGATATCATTGCAGACCTTCTCAAACCAGGTCGAGATTTCCGTGATTCCTTTGATGCACCTGTGCTTCGCCAAGATGTCCTAGATATCAAAGATCTAGTGGTAGGCCAGAAGCTAGAGGGTGTGGTGCGTAATGTAGTTGACTTTGGTGCCTTCGTTGACATTGGAATTCACGAAGACGGCTTGATTCACATTTCCCATATGAGTCGCAAATTTATCAAACATCCTAGCCAAGTAGTGTCAGTCGGAGATTTGGTAACGGTTTGGGTTAAGAAAATCGATACTGAACGTGAAAAAGTCAATCTGTCGCTCCTCGCTCCAAATGAAACTGACTGATTACGTTAAGCAGGTTTCACTAGAAGACTTCGGCAAACCTTTTATCCATCATGTTCAGTGGAATAGGCGTCTACGTTCGACAGGTGGGCGATTTTTCCCCAAAGATGGGCATTTGGATTTTAATCCCAAGGTTTATCAGGAACTCGGTCTGGATGTTTTTAGGAAAATTGTCCGCCATGAACTCTGTCATTATCACCTCTATTTTCAAGGGAAGGGCTATCAACACAAGGATCGGGATTTTAAGGAACTGTTGAAAGCAGTGGATGGATTACGCTTTGTGCCCTCCTTGACAAATAGCCACTCTAAACCACTCAAACTTTATCGTTGTCAATCCTGCCAGCAAAGGTATCATCGCAAGCGTAGGATTGATACCAAACGCTATCGCTGTGGACTTTGTCGAGGTAAATTGCTACTAATAAATCAGCCTGAGGACTGATGAAAGCCGAGCCTACCCGTGATATACTATGTCTAACCTAGCAGAAAGAGGAAAAATCATGAACAGTAAATTTTATAAAATGAGACGAAATCGCATGATTTCAGGAGTTCTGGCAGGTCTGTCAGATAAGTGGAACTTTGATGTTACCCTTGTTCGTTTCCTGTTTGCCATTTTTACAGTCGCAAACTTTGGCCTTGGCGTGATTATCTATATCATCCTAGCTTCTATCATGCCTACCAAGGAAGAAATTGAAGCAGAAATGTATGGAACAGGCCCACGCAAACGCAAAGAAGCCCAAGCCATTGACGATAATGAAGGCTGGTTTTGGTGAGGTTTAACAGGAAATATTTATTATTTGCACTATTTAAAAGAAGTGACATAAATGACTGAAAATCCCTTGTTGCTATTTAGCGACAAGGGATTTTGGTATTTAATTATAATCTGTTTCGTCTTTAGAAAGACGAATTACCTGATCAGCCATTTTCCAAATACTAGGATTGTGAGTTGCGATGATAATTGTTCTATTTGCATTACGAAGTTCAAGGAGAATTTCCATAATTTCCTTGGAATTTTTAGGGTCTAGTGAGGCGGTTGGTTCATCAGCTAGAATCAAAGGAGGATTTTTCAGGATAATTTTTGCAAGTGCTACGCGTTGAGCTTCACCACCAGATAATTCAAAGATTTTTTGGTTGAGACATAGATAATCCAGTCTTACAGCTTGCAGTGCTTGAAGAAGAAGTCTCTCTTTTTCTTGTTTCTTGTTCTTTTTTTTACCAATCATTCCCAGCTCAAGGTTTTCTCGAATGGTCTGACTTTCTAATAGTCCAAAGTTCTGGAAGAGATAACCTAGTTCGTTACGATAGAATTCGTTGTTTTTTAGTGAAGTCAAAGACTTTCCTTTATAAATTATTTCTCCTTTATCAAAAGTCTCTAGTTTTGCTAGCATATTCAGCAAAGTGGTTTTTCCACAACCACTATCTCCTATCAAAGCATACACCATACCACTTTGAAAATTAAGACTCAAGTCTGAAAAGATGATACGAGAACCAAATTGTTTCCAAATATGTTGTAATTCAATCATACTATCCTCCTTTGATGATGCTAGCATAGGTTTTACTTTCCTTTCTATCACAGATTTTCAATAGAAGAACAGCTAAACCTGAAAAACTGAGAAATAAAATCAGGGTAATCCAGATATTCTTAGAAATAATGAAAGCTAGACTACTTCCGACAAAGAGAGCTATTATTTGAGACGTGATATATCTACTGTATAATTCAAAGAAATAATAGCCTGCTATTTTCTTCAAGAATATGATTTTGCGAAAGGCTTCAAAATAGAGTAGGTTTAAACTTGTAAACAGCAAAATTGAAGTCAAAATAGCAAATATAGCACTCGCTAAATTACTATAAATTTCGATTTTAATTTTTTGATTTAACTGGAGGTAGGTCTCTCTAGCAAAGGATAATCCTGAAATCATAGGATCAAGTTGATAGTACTTCAAAAGTTCTTGTGTTTGCTGTAAATCGGTAAAATAGAGATATTCTAGATTCGTAAACCAAAATATAGAAGAATCTTTTCCAAGTGCCTTAGGAGAAACTACGATAAAAATAGGGGTTGACAACCATTGATCATAAGAAATATGGGTAGTATTATAAATGAATACATCTTTTTTTTGATCAGTATAAGTTATACTAACTTCGACTCTATGCTTTGTATCACTACTGTATAATCGATTAGTTAAATCTTCTTGTATGTTTTGTTTTATTTGTTCCTCATTTTTCTTTTGTTCTTGAGGTAGTATTACAAGAACCTGTCCATCTTTTAGATTATTGATTTTTTTAAAGGTTTCTGATGTAAACTCTATACCTTCTTTTTTGAAGTAGTCAGGTGTTACATAGAGAATATTTTTCCCTTCCAAGTCATAGGGATTTTGTTCAGAATCATTATGACTTGAAAGAGAATGTTTTATAGCTTGAATAGCGAGATTATGTTTGACTAGAAAGGCATTTCCATTTTCTAAAGAATATTGAATAAAGTCAAACCATTTATTAGCATTCATTTTGAGTTCATCTATATTTTTTCTTTGACTTGAACGACCTGTTTGAAGATTAACAATATTGGAGTGTTGTTTCCAAGTAGCTTGTCCAGCCTCATTTTTCATAAATATATGATGATCAATGGACAAGCGCCCAAATCCTACAATAACTAATAAGATAGACAGAGCTTGACCAAAGTAAAGAATACGTAAAATTGACTTAATTGGTAATTTTCCTTTAATGATAGAGAGAAGATGAACTCTTTTCAAAGAAATAGTAAAAAGAAAAGCGATGAGAAGACTTAGCAAGAGAAGCAGGCTATTATAAAAAATAAATAGTATTACTAAAAAAGTCTGAATTTCATAAGGATAGCCTAGGTAAATTACTAAAACACTAGCTATTAGGAAAGCAGGCAAGCCGAAAAGAAGGATATCAAGTCCGTCTCTTATGACAGAACGAAAGAAGAGATTTCTGAGACGTTCTCCATTAATCAGTCTTATTCCTGATTGAGAGAGAGATTGAATCTGTCCGATAACAATAAGTGATAAAAAGGTTAATAAAAAAATGAAAAGACTAGTAAGTTGATTGGGTTGGGCAATGAGGGTCAATACGAAGGAGACTCTATTATTTTCAAATGTATTAACTTTTTCTAGTCCAAGTTGTTTAAGGTGAATAGCTAATTCTTGATTTGTTAGCGAGCCACTGATAATATTGTAATTGTTGAGAAGATTACTTTTATTGATACTTTCTTGACTTGCTTGAGGCATCCAGTCTGGAAGTTTCCCATCTCCAAAAACTTCGTAGTAAGTTTGTGATTTTCCATCACTATCTACTTCCCAAATGGTTCTTGCGATAAGACTATTATGTTCTTTAGCAAGACTATTTAATTTTTCCTTAACGGTAGAATAATCTGCTTGCCCGCTTAATACTGCTGCACCTGGGAACAGGATTTGTGGAAGAGAGTCTTTCCAAAAGGACAAAGCACCAATCAGAAAGAGTGTCAGAAGAAGATTGCTGATGAAGAGAAATATACGTTTCATAGGAACCTCTTTCTAAAAAAGAGGGAGCTCAACCTCCCTCTTCATTGCAGTTATGCGAATTATAGCTTACTACTTTTTAAAATAAGCACTAAAAAACTAAAGTTTTACAAGGTGTCGAAGAAAACCCTTTCATAATTTTATTTTACTCTTTTTTTAAAAATAAAACAAGTGATGATAGGACTTCGTATAGTAGATATTTTCAAAAAATTCTCCAATCTTACAAAAATGTAAGATTAAAGTCTCTTTTGTAAGGTTAGGTTATGGCAAGCGGTCTTTTTTTGATGTAAACTAGACTCATAAAGAACAAAGGAGTAACATCATGAAACAAATCTTACAGAAGAAAACAAGAAAACCAAGCCACAAAGATATCGAGCGCGTTCAGCTGGGATGCGCTATGATGCAAGCGACATTTCATTTGATGGGATATTAAGAAAGGAGATTCTCATGACACTTTTAGATGTAAAACACGTTCAAAAAATTTATAAAACTCGTTTTCAGGGCAACCAAGTAGAGGCCCTCAAGGATATTCACTTTACCGTAGAAAAGGGCGACTACGTTGCTATCATGGGTGAGTCCGGTTCTGGTAAATCAACTCTTCTCAATATTCTAGCTATGCTGGATAAACCAAGTCGTGGGCAGGTTTACTTGAATGGAACTGACACTGCAACTATTAAAAATTCACAGGCTTCTAGCTTCCGTCGTGAAAAGCTGGGCTTTGTCTTCCAAGACTTTAACTTGCTAGACACTCTCTCTGTAAAAGATAATATCTTGCTTCCCCTTGTCTTGTCAAGAAGACCCATTACGGAGATGATGAAGAAATTGGTGGTGACAGCTGAGAATCTGGGAATTAACCAATTGCAAGAGAAGTACCCTTACGAAATTTCAGGTGGTCAGAAACAGCGTGTAGCAGTAGCTCGTGCCATCATCACAGAACCTGAAATTCTCCTTGCTGATGAGCCAACAGGAGCCCTTGATTCCAAGTCCTCTGCAGCCTTACTTGATGTCTTTGATGAAATCAATGAGCGCGGCCAAACCATTCTTATGGTAACCCACTCAACAGCAGCAGCTAGCAGAGCTAAACGTGTACTCTTTATCAAAGACGGCATTCTTTACAACCAAATCTACCGTGGAGATAAGACAGAACGTCAGATGTTCCAAGAAATCTCTGATACCTTGACTGTCATGGCAAGCGAGGTGAATTAGTATGTTTCGATTAACCAATAAGTTAGCGGTATCGAACTTGATTAAAAACCGCAAACTCTACTATCCTTTTGCGCTGGCTGTTCTCTTGGCAGTCACTGTCACCTATCTCTTTTACTCTCTAACCTTCAATCCCAAGATTGCTGAAATCCGTGGAGGAACAACCATTCAGGCTACACTTGGATTTGGTATGTTTGTCGTCACCCTTGCGTCAGCCATTATCGTCCTCTATGCCAATAGTTTTGTCATGAAGAACCGTTCCAAGGAACTAGGAATTTATGGCATGTTGGGCTTGGAGAAGCGTCATCTTATCAGTATGACCTTTAAGGAGTTAGTGGTATTTGGGATTCTAACTGTTGGAGCGGGTATCGGTATTGGAGCCTTGTTTGATAAGTTAATTTTCGCTTTCTTGCTCAAACTGATGAAATTGAAGGTTGAGCTGGTCGCTACCTTCCAAATGAATGTTGTTATTGCAGTACTTGTTGTCTTTGGATTGATTTTCCTAGGCCTCATGTTCCTGAATGCCCTTCGAATCGCCCGTATGAATGCCCTCCAGCTCTCGCGTGAGAAAGCAAGCGGAGAGAAAAGAGGTCGTTTCCTTCCTCTTCAAACTATTCTTGGTTCTATTAGCTTAGGAATTGGATATTATCTTTCCCTTACCGTAAAAGATCCCCTTACAGCCCTAACAACCTTCTTTCTAGCTGTTTTGCTGGTTATATTTGGTACTTATCTCTTGTTTAATGCAGGGATTACAGTCTTCCTACAAATCTTAAAGAAAAACAAGAAATACTATTACCAACCTAATAATCTCATCTCAGTGTCCAACTTGATTTTCCGTATGAAGAAAAATGCGGTTGGACTAGCAACCATCGCTATTTTGTCAACAATGGTTTTGGTAACCATGTCAGCAGCTACTAGTATTTTCAATGCCTCAGAATCCTTTAAAAAAGTGATGAATCCGCACGACTTTGGAATTACTGGACAAAATGTTGAAAAAGAAGATTTGGACAAACTCTTGAGCCAGTTTGCAAGTGACAAAGGTTATAGTGTCAAAGAGAAAGAAGTGCTTCGTTACAGTAACTTTGGTATTGCAAATCAAGAAGGAACCAAGTTAACCATTTTTGAAAGGGGACAAAATCGTGTTCAACCTAAAACAGTCTTCATGGTATTTGACCAAAAAGACTATGAAAATATGACTGGTCAGAAGCTTTCTCTATCAGGCAATGAGGTCGGCCTCTTCGCTAAGAATGATGGACTGAAAGGACAGAAAGCTCTAACTCTAAATAACCATCAATTTTCTGTAAAAGAAGAATTTAATACAGATTTTATTGTGAACCATGTCCCAAATCAGTTTAATATTTTTACTACTGATTACAATTACCTTGTTGTACCTGATTTACAAGCATTTTTAGACCAATTTCCAGATTCGGCTATCTATAATCAGCTTTACGGTGGTATAAATGTAAATATCAGTGAAGAAGAACAACTCAAAGTCGCTGAAGAATATGAAAAATACTTACAAAAGTTTAATGCTCAATTAAACACTGAAGGTAGCTATGTGTATGGAAGCAATCTAGCAGATGCTAGTGCTCAGATGAGTGCCCTCTTTGGTGGTGTCTTCTTTATCGGTATTTTCCTATCCATTATCTTTATGATCGGAACCGTTCTGGTCATCTACTACAAACAAATTTCTGAAGGCTATGAAGACCGTGAACGCTTTATTATCTTGCAGAAAGTTGGTTTAGATCAAAAGCAAATCAAGCAAACCATCAACAAACAGGTTTTAACTGTTTTCTTCCTTCCTTTGCTTTTTGCCTTCATACATCTCGCCTTTGCCTACCATATGCTTAGTCTGATTTTAAAAGTGATTGGTGTAATAGATACGAATATGATGTTGATTGTGACCTTGTCTATCTGCGCTATCTTCCTCATCGCCTATGTGCTGATTTTCATGATTACTTCAAGAAGTTATCGCAAGATTGTGCAAATGTAAAAAAGATACCTCGATTTTGAAATCGAGGTATTTCTTGTCTTCTAAATGCTGAAAAGTTGTCCGAGAAGGAAAGTAACTCCCATGGTCAAGAGGCCAATAGCGAGGTTCCGAATCATAGCTGTTTTGGTTGGGGCTTTTCCAAGTTTGGCACTAGTGTAACCAGTGAGAAGAAGGGCCACACCGACGATAAGGACAGTAGCAGGGATGCGGTATTCACTTGGGAAAATGGTAATTGAAAGCATGGGTGGTAAGCTACCAAGGAAAAAAGAAATAAAGCTAGAGATAGCAGCGTGCCAAGGATTGGTAAACTCTTCATACTCAATCCCATATTTTTCCTCTACCAAAGCCTTAAGCGGATTATTTAAAAAGGCTTTGTTGGTGAGAAGTTGGGCTGATGTTTCACACTCGCCATTTTGAATATAGGCAGCATAGAGGGACTTTTTAGCTAGTTCCATATCTTGATCTAGCAAGACTTGCTCACGCGCAACGGCTGCTTCCTCGGTATCTTTTTGAGTTGAAACGGATACATATTCTCCACCAGCCATTGAAAAGGCACCTGCCAAAATAGCTGCAAATCCTGATAAAAAGATAATCCAGATATTGCTTGTAGCACTGGCAACCCCGATAACCACACCAGCAATGGAAATAATTCCATCATTAGCACCAAGAACGCCCGCACGCAGGATATTTAAACGACCTGCAAAATTTGAATCGATTTCGTGATTTGTTTCTGACATATTATTCTCCTTTTTATCCAGTATAAAGGAAAGAGGTAATGAAATCAATCTTTTAAAAATATCTGAAAAAAGTTGCACGATTTTAATTTTATGAGCTTTTTTAAAAGATAGAAACAGCACTAGCTAGTAGAGAAGGATAAAAGAGAAGCAAAGCTGATAGACTAGTCCTTTTTCTTGTTATCTGTGGTATAATAGGAGGTAGATTTACTAATCGGAGTAAGAAAGATTTTATGATTAAACTAGTAGCAACGGATATGGACGGAACCTTCCTAGATGAGAATGGACGCTTTGATATGGACCGCCTCAAGTCTCTCTTAGCTTCCTACAAAGAAAAAGGGATTTACTTTGCGGTAGCTTCAGGGCGCGGATTTCTGTCTCTAGAAAAATTATTTGCTGATGTTCGTGATGACATTATTTTCATCGCGGAAAATGGCAGTTTGGTAGAATATCAAGGTCAGGACTTGTATGAAGCTACCATGTCTCGTGAGTTTTATTTGACGACTTTTGAAAAGCTGAAAACGTCACCTTATGTAGATATCAATAAACTGCTCTTGACGGGTAAGAAGGGTTCTTATGTGTTAGATACGGTTAATGCAACCTATTTGAAAGAGAGTCAGCACTATAATGAAAATATCCAAAAAGTAGCAAGTCTGGAAGATATTACAGATGACATTTTCAAATTTACAACCAACTTCACAGAAGAAACGCTAGAAGCTGGGGAAGCTTGGGTTAATGAAAATGTCCCTGGTGTTAAGGCCATGACAACTGGCTTTGAATCCATTGATATTGTTCTGGACTATGTCGATAAGGGAGTGGCCATTGTTGAATTAGCTAAAAAACTTGGTATCACAATGGATCAGGTTATGGGTTTTGGAGACAATCTTAATGACTTGCATATGATGCAGGTTGTGGGACATCCTGTAGCTCCTGAAAATGCACGACCAGAAATTTTAGAATTAGCAGAGACTGTGATTGGTCACCATAAGGACCAGTCGGTTATAGCTTATATGGAGGGTTTATAATGACAGATATAAAATTGATCGCATTGGACTTGGACGGGACCTTGCTGACTACTGATAAAAGGTTGACGGATCGTACCAAAGCAACCTTGAAAGCTGCGCGTGATCGTGGTATCAAGGTCGTATTGACCACTGGTCGTCCCTTAAAAGCTATGGATTTCTTTCTCCATGAGCTAGGGACTGACGGTCAGGAAGATGAGTATACGATTACCTTTAATGGTGGATTAGTTCAGAAAAATACAGGTGAAATCCTTGATAAGACAGTTTTTTCATATGATGATGTGGCACGCTTGTATGAGGAAACAGAGAAATTATCACTGCCTCTTGATGCTATCTCAGAAGGAACTGTTTATCAAATTCAATCCGACCAAGAAAGTCTTTATGCCAAATTCAATCCAGCTTTGACTTTTGTTCCAGTGGACTTTGCAGACTTATCTAGTCAAATGACTTATAATAAATGTGTGACTGCCTTTGCTCAAGAACCCTTGGATGCAGCTATTCAGAAGATTTCTCCAGAATTGTTTGACCAATATGAAATCTTTAAATCACGTGAAATGTTGCTAGAGTGGTCACCAAAGAATGTTCATAAAGCAACAGGTTTGGCAAAACTAATCAGCCATCTTGGAATCGACCAAAGCCAAGTTATGGCATGTGGTGATGAGGCTAATGACCTTTCTATGATTGAGTGGGCAGGGCTCGGTGTTGCCATGCAAAACGCTGTTCCTGAAGTCAAGGCAGTCGCAAATGTAGTGACGCCAATGACCAATGATGAAGAGGCTGTCGCCTGGGCTATCGAAGAATATGTGCTAAAGGAGAACTAAGATATGGGATTATTTGACCGTCTATTCGGAAAAAAAGAAGAACCTAAAATCGAAGAAGTTGTAAAAGAAGCTCTGGAAAATCTTGATTTGTCTGAAGATATAGAAGCTGAGGAAGTTTCTCAAGAAGTAGCAGAAGTTGAAAGTTCTGAAGAAGCTGTGCTCCAAGAAGAGGAAAATCAAGACACAGTTGAAGAAAGTCTGGATTCAGAGCCAACTGTAGAAGTTTCTCAAGAAGAAATAGAAGAATTTCCAAACTCAGAAGAAGTCACAGAGGAAGAGAATACTGAGCTCCAAGAGCCTGTAGAAGAAAATAGTTCTGAAGTGCTTGAACCAGAAAGGTCTCAGTTAGAAGAAACTGTTCAGGAAAAATATGACCGCAGTCTTAAGAAAACTCGTACAGGATTCGGTGCTCGCTTGAACGCCTTCTTTGCCAACTTCCGTTCTGTTGACGAAGAATTTTTCGAGGAACTAGAAGAATTGCTGATCATGAGTGACGTTGGTGTACAGGTCGCTTCTAACTTAACAGAGGAGTTACGCTACGAAGCCAAGCTTGAAAACGCCAAGAAACCTGATGCTCTTCGACGAGTTATTATTGAAAAATTGGTTGAGCTTTATGAAAAGGATGGCAACTACGATGAAAGCATCCACTTCCAAGATGGCTTGACAGTCATGCTCTTTGTTGGTGTTAATGGTGTTGGGAAAACAACTTCTATCGGGAAACTAGCTCACCGCTACAAACAAGCTGGTAAAAAGGTCATGCTGGTTGCGGCAGATACCTTCCGTGCAGGAGCAGTAGCCCAGCTTGCTGAATGGGGCCGTCGTGTTGACGTTCCAGTTGTGACTGGACCTGAAAAAGCTGACCCAGCCAGTGTGGTCTTTGATGGTATGGAACGTGCTGTAGCTGAAGGTATCGATATTCTCATGATTGATACTGCTGGTCGTCTGCAAAACAAGGACAACCTCATGGCTGAGTTGGAGAAGATTGGTCGTATCATCAAGCGTGTTGTTCCAGAGGCACCCCATGAAACCTTCTTGGCACTTGATGCATCAACAGGTCAAAATGCCCTGGTACAGGCCAAAGAATTTTCAAAAATCACTCCTTTAACAGGAATTGTCTTGACTAAGATTGATGGAACTGCCCGAGGTGGTGTGGTTCTAGCCATCCGTGAAGAACTCAATATTCCTGTAAAATTGATTGGTTTTGGTGAAAAAATTGATGATATTGGAGAGTTTAACTCAGAAAACTTTATGAAGGGTCTCTTGGAAGGCTTAATCTAATCAGAAGCAAAAATCCTGCAAGCTACAAACTTGCAGGAATTTTTTTATTCTAAGCGACCATCATGACGATAGGCGATGTCTGGTTGCCAAGTCCATTTGGCACCGAATTTTTCAAGTAAGTCAAAGCTTGCTTGTGGTCCCATGCTTCCAGCTTTATAGTCATGAAGTGGGGCACCATTTTCAGCCCAGAGCTCTTCGATACGGTCAATCAATTTCCATGACGCACCAACTTCATCCCAGTGGCTAAAGTTAGTTGAGTTGTTATTTAATACATCATAAATCAATTTCTCGTATGGTTCTGGAGAAGCACCAGTTGCGGTCGCGTCTGTACGGTAATCAAGTGAGTTAGGAGCCAAGTTGAACTCTTCTCCTACTTGCTTCCCATTTAGGCTAAGAGAGAAGCCTTCTGTTGGTTGAATATAGATGGTCAAAATGTTTGGAGCAAGTGGTTCTCCAAAGATAGAGTCCATTTGTTTAAAGACAATGTTGACATGAGTTCCTTTTTCAGTCAGACGTTTACCAGTACGGAAGAAGAAAGGAACACCACGGAAGCGATCACTGTCTACAAAGAAGGCACCAGATGCGAAAGTTTCAGTTGTTGATTCTGGATTAACATTTGGCTCGCTACGATAAGAAATGTATTTCATGCCATCAATCTTACCTGAACGGTATTGACCACGGATAAAGTGTTCTTTAAGCTCTTCATCAGTTGGATGATAGAGATTTTTAAAGACCTTAATCTTTTCAGCACGAATCTCGTCTTTTGTGAAGCTTGCTGGCTTATCCATGGCAAGGAGGGAAAGTAGTTGCAAAGTATGGTTTTGTACCATGTCGCGGAGGGCACCAGATTGGTCATAGTAGCCACCACGTTCTTCTACACCCAAGCGCTCCGCAAAGGTAATTTGAACATTATCGACAAAGTCCTTGTTCCACACATTTTCAAAAATCAAGTTTGCAAAGCGAACTGCAAAGATACTTTGGATCATTTCCTTACCAAGATAATGGTCGATACGGAAAATTTGTTCTTCGTCAAATGTTGCTAGGAGCTCGTCATTCAACTTGCTTGCAGTTGCGTAATCTGTACCAAATGGTTTTTCAACGATTAAGCGTTCAAAACCTTTACCGTCAACAATGTTTTCAGACTTGAGGTGTTTGGCAATAGTTCCAAAGAACTGAGGTGCCATAGACAAGAAGAAGAGCTTGTTGTGTTCAGCTTGGTACTTGTCATTTAGTTCAGTCTGCAATTGACGTAAAGCAATGTAGTGTTCTGTATCGTTGACATCATGACTTTGATAGTAGAAGTGGCTAGCGAATTCTTGAGCCTGTTCGGTACTATCTGCCAAATCAAGGATTGATTCGACTACTACAGATTCAAAATATTCCTTGCTCCAAGGACGACGTGCAGTTCCAATGACTGCAAAGTGCTCGGAAAGATTGCCGGATTTATATAATCTAAAAAGGGAAGGGTAGAGCTTGCGTTTAGCCAGGTCTCCACTCGCACCGAAAATTGTAACAATAACCTTAGATGACATCTAGCTACCTAATTTCTATTTTTATTCCTAGTCTTGCTAGGTATGAGGAAACCTCATTTCATAAACTTAATTCTAACATAATTTTCCGAAAAATCAAAAAATCCAATACGAGATAGAAAAAAACTGCAAGGAAATCCTTACAGTTTGCGTTTAGACGTTTAAGACCTTGTCCAAGAACTCTTTCAGACGAGGGTGTTGAGGGGTGTCAAAGATTTGATCTGGTGTTCCGTCTTCTAGGAATTCACCGTCTGCAGTAAAGATAACGCGGTTGGCAACCTGACGGGCAAATCCCATCTCATGGGTTACGATAATCATGGTCATACCTTGCTCAGCTAATTCCTTCATAACGTTTAGTACGTCTCCAACCATCTCAGGGTCAAGGGCAGAAGTTGGTTCATCAAAGAGCATGATGTCTGGATTCATTGCAAGTCCACGAGCGATGGCTACACGTTGTTTTTGACCACCTGATAGGCTATCTGGGTTAGCATTAGCTTTATCTGCTAGCCCAACCTTGTCAAGCAACTCCATTCCCAATTTTTCAGCTTCTTCCTTAGTCATCAATTTGTGCTCAATAGGAGCAAAGGTGATGTTGTCCAATACGGACATGTGAGGGAAGAGGTTAAAGTGTTGGAACACCATTCCGATATTTTCACGGACGTGGTCAACATTGGTTGTTTTTTCAGTTAAGTCATAGCCGTTCACAGTGATGTGACCACTAGTGACTTCTTCTAGAAGGTTGAGGCTACGAAGGAAGGTCGATTTACCAGAACCTGAAGGACCGATGATGCAAACAACATCTCCTTCATAGAACTTAGTCGTAATTCCTTTTAAAACCTCATTTTTTCCATAATGTTTGTGTAAATCATTTACATCAATTTTTAATTTTGCCATTAACGAATCCTCTTTTCTAAGCGTTTCGCTAGTCTAGTCAAAAGTGTGATAATTACAAGATAGAAGATAGCAAGGATTGCATACATCTTGAAACTTTGGTAGTTACGGGCGATGATAATCTTACCAGTTTGGAAGAGTTCAACCAAACCGATGGCAGATACGATGGTTGTATCTTTAAGAGCGATAACGAATTGGTTAACAAAGTTTGGCAACATCAATTTAGTTGCTTGTGGCAAGATAATCTTACGCATGGTTTTTCCATAAGAGATACCCAAGCTTCGGCTGGCTTCCATTTGACCAACCGGAACAGCCTGAATACCACCACGAACGATTTCAGCGATATAAGCCGCTGCATTGAGTGAGAGGGCGATAGTACCAGCTACGAAGTCGTTAATTGGACTTTGTTGGCCTGTGATAGACTCGATGAAGTTTGGAATTCCCCAGAAGATAAAGGCTGCAAGAATCATCAATGGAATACCACGGATAACGTCAACGAAAATCTCAGAGATCACACGAAGAGATTTGTAGGGGCTAACGCTAAACATACCAAAGATAATCCCGATGACAATGGCAATAGCAAATGAGATAAGAGCTAGAGCAAGAGTGATACCAAGACCGCTAAGGAGTTGTTTGTAGTTGTTTTGAAGCAAGCCCCAGATAGTTGTTTCGTCAACAGTGCTTGTTGAAGCGGTTGAAGATTCGCTAGCTAGGTATTTGTCAAGAATCTTTTGGAATTCACCGTTTGCTTTAAGGTTTGCAAGTCCATTGTTGAACATTTCAATCAATTCTGGATTTGCTCCTTTTTTAACGGCAAAGGCTGTTTCACCGATTGGAGTTCCAGCGATTGGAGTTTTCAATTTTTGACCTTGGCTGATAGAATATTTGAGAACAGGCTCATCATCCATAACTGCATCAATGGCACCAGTGTTTAAACTGTCATACATTGAAGAACCATCAGCGAAGGTTTTGATTTTGTAGCCGTATTTGCTTTGATTTTCTGTTAGGAAGGTTTGAGAAGCAGTTCCGTTTTTAACACCGACTGTCTTTCCTTTCAAATCTTCATAAGAAGCAATGGTACTTGATTCTTTGACACCAAGGATAGTATTGGCAGTGTAGTATGATTCTGAGAAGTCAAAAGTTGCCTTACGAGCATCTGTGACAGACATACCAGCAATGATACCATCGGCTTGACCAGCTTGGACAGCACTGATAGCAGCATCAAAACCAGGGTTGGTGATTTCAATTTCAAAACCTTGGTCTTTAGCGATTGCCTTAATCAAGTCCATATCAATACCAGTAAATTGGTTACTTGAGTTTTGGAACACAAAAGGTGCAAAAGAAGAATCACTGGCAATGATGTATTTAGCTTTAACAGGAGTTGCTTTTAGACCAGCTGCAGTCGTTGTAGTTGGCACTGCTGAAGATGATGAAGCAGTCCATTTCTTGATGATTTTATCAAGACTACCATCTTTTTTCATTTCAGCCAAGGCTTGGTTAAATTCAGTAACCAGATGCTCGTATTTGCTTCCTTTTTTAACACCGAAAGCAAAACTACCTACAGCTTCCCCATCCATTTCAATATGGAGGTCTTGACCTTGGTTGATGGCATATTCGATAACAGGTTTATCATCCATCATAGCATCGATAGAACCAGCACTCAAGCTGTTGTTCATCAAATCACCAGTGTCAAATGTTTTAATACTAAAGCCGTATTTATCTTTGATACTTTCAAGAAAACGTTGAGCAGCAGTTCCGTTTTTAACACCAACAGTTTTACCCTTTAATTGGTCATACTGACTAATCTTGTGTGACTTTGTGGTTGCAATGACAACTTTTGTATCATAGTAAGTATCAGACATGGTGAAAACTTTTTCACGTTCAGCAGTTTTTGTCATTCCAGCCATGATAGCGTCAGCTTGACCAGCTTGAACCGCATTCACCGCTGCGTCAAATCCAGGATAAGACATCTGAATGTTCCATCCTTTAATCTCAGCGACTTTGTTGATAATGTCAACATCAATTCCTTTATAAGTTTGATCTGAATCTTTAAACTCAAAAGGTGCATAGGCGGTATCAGAAACAATCTTAATCGTTTCAGCTTTGGCAATACCTAATGAGAAAATTGGGAATAAAATTAGCAAAAATGCTAGAAATTTTTTCTTCATTTTTAGTCTCCTTTTCCGAATATTTTCCCATTATATCAGAAAAAGTAAAAAAAGGCAAATTTTTATATTTTTGTGTCAGAAAATGTAACATTGATTTTTCTTTTCTTCCTTGAATTGCTATTAAAAAGTGCTATAATAATAGTATATATAGAAGAAAAGAGGACAGGGATATGAAGAACAAAAGAATATTTAAAGACTTCCAAGCTTCAAAAATGAGTTTAAACATTTACACAAGCCCCTTGTTAGCCTTTGCTTTTGTCTTCATAGGAGAGTTTGTGGCTTTTACTTTGTATGGTATTAGCTTGTTAGCTCTCATCGGACTTGCTAGAAATTTTGGAGAGGCTGGTCAAAATCTTGCAAGCTACTTCCAAAACTTGCTGGCGAGCTTGACGGATAAAACAAGTGACTTTCGTTTAATTTTAGAATTGCTGTCCTTTGGTTTTATCATCTTAACTGTGTTTAGATGGACTAGAAAAGTAGAGAAAAGACCTATTCGAACCTTGGGATTCTATAAAGAAAATTTTTTAAGTGCCTTATTTAAAGGATACGGTCTTGGTCTATCCCTCTTTATACTTGCTTTGGCTGGACTAGTAGTGTTGGGGCAGTATCAATTTGACTCCATTCACTTGGATACTTATTCGCTAGCTTTTACTTTATTTACAATACCTTTTTGGATTTTACAAGGAACGGCAGAAGAATTGGTTACTCGTGCTTGGTTGATTCCACAATTGGCTAAGAGAACCAATCTTAAAGTCGCTATTATCATATCTAGTAGTCTCTTTACCTTACTGCATTTAGGAAATTCAGGCATAACTTTCTTATCTGCAATTGATCTCTTTTTATTTGGGGTTGCCATGTCCCTATATCTTCTTAAAACAGATACCATATGGGGTATAGGTGGTATTCATGGAGCTTGGAATTTTGCACAGGGTAACCTCTTTGGAGTATTAGTTAGTGGTCAGTCTTCAGGAACCTCAATCATGAAATTTACTCCACAAGGCAATCAAGACTGGCTATCTGGTGGGTCTTTTGGTATTGAGGGTTCCATCATGTCCAGTATTATTTTGTTTCTGCTGATTCTTTATCTCGCTTATCAATTAAAGAAAGAAAATGAAAGGATGTGACTTCGGTCTGTCCTTTTCTTCGTGAAAATGATACAAGTATGCTAAAATAGGAATAACACATGGAGAGAGGATTCTTATGATTAACCGCATTACAGATAATCAATTTAAACTAGTATCAAAATATCAACCTTCAGGAGACCAACCTCAAGCTATTGAGCAGTTGGTTGATAATATCGAGGGGGGAGAAAAAGCTCAGATTCTGATGGGGGCGACTGGTACAGGGAAGACCTATACCATGAGTCAAGTCATTTCCAAAGTCAATAAACCAACTCTGGTTATTGCCCACAATAAAACTCTAGCAGGACAGCTCTATGGGGAGTTTAAGGAATTTTTCCCTGAAAATGCAGTTGAGTACTTTGTGTCCTACTATGATTATTACCAGCCAGAGGCCTATGTCCCTTCTAGCGATACCTATATTGAAAAGGATAGCTCTGTCAATGATGAGATTGACAAGCTTCGCCACTCAGCTACCTCAGCCCTTTTGGAGCGTAATGATGTTATCGTCGTAGCTTCCGTTTCTTGTATCTATGGTCTGGGTTCGCCCAAGGAATACGCTGATAGCGTCGTTAGTCTGCGTCCAGGTCTTGAAATTTCTCGTGATAAACTCTTAAATGACTTGGTTGATATTCAGTTTGAGCGAAATGATATTGATTTCCAACGGGGAAGATTTCGTGTGCGTGGGGATGTGGTGGAGATTTTCCCAGCATCTCGTGATGAACACGCCTTTCGAGTAGAATTCTTTGGAGATGAAATTGACCGTATTCGTGAAGTTGAGGCTTTGACAGGTCAGGTGTTGGGAGAAGTGGATCATTTGGCGATTTTCCCAGCTACTCACTTTGTGACTAATGATGACCACATGGAAGTTGCCATTGCCAAGATTCAGGCCGAGTTGGAGGAGCAGTTAGCTGTCTTTGAGAATGAAGGAAAACTGCTGGAAGCCCAGCGTTTGAAACAGCGGACAGAGTATGATATCGAAATGCTGCGTGAGATGGGCTATACCAACGGGGTTGAGAACTATTCACGTCACATGGATGGACGGAGTGAGGGTGAGCCTCCTTATACCCTTCTCGACTTTTTCCCAGATGATTTCTTAATTATGATTGATGAGAGCCACATGACAATGGGGCAAATCAAGGGCATGTACAATGGGGACCGTTCGCGTAAGGAGATGCTGGTTAATTATGGTTTCCGTTTGCCATCAGCTTTGGACAATCGACCTCTCCGTCGTGAAGAGTTTGAAAGCCATGTGCATCAGATTGTTTACGTTTCAGCGACACCTGGTGACTATGAAAATGAACAGACCGAGACAGTGATTGAGCAAATCATTCGTCCGACCGGTCTTTTGGACCCTGAGGTGGAAGTTCGTCCGACTATGGGACAGATTGATGACCTCTTAGGTGAAATCAATGCCCGTGTAGAAAAGAACGAACGAACCTTTATCACAACTTTGACCAAGAAGATGGCAGAAGACTTGACCGACTACTTCAAGGAAATGGGCATCAAGGTCAAGTACATGCACTCGGATATCAAGACCTTGGAACGGACAGAGATTATCCGTGACCTGCGCTTGGGCGTCTTTGACGTCTTGGTCGGAATCAACCTCCTCCGTGAAGGGATTGACGTTCCTGAGGTAAGCTTGGTTGCCATTCTCGATGCTGACAAGGAAGGCTTCCTCCGTAACGAGCGTGGACTCATCCAGACCATTGGACGTGCTGCCCGTAATAGCGAAGGGCATGTCATTATGTATGCGGACACTGTGACTCAGTCTATGCAACGTGCCATCGATGAAACTGCTCGTCGTCGTAAAATCCAGATGGCCTATAATGAAGAACACGGTATTGTGCCTCAGACAATCAAGAAAGAAATCCGTGATCTGATTGCTGTGACCAAGGCAGTTGCTAAGGAAGAGGACAAGGAAGTCGATATCAATAGCCTCAACAAACAAGAACGTAAGGAACTTGTCAAGAAACTAGAAAAACAAATGCAAGAAGCCGTCGAAGTGCTTGACTTTGAACTAGCAGCTCAGATTCGTGATATGATGTTGGAAGTCAAGGCGTTAGATTAGGGGAATTTTATGAATATTTTAGTTATCAATGGACATCCTGATAAAGAAAGTTACTGCCAAGCAATTTTTCAAACGATTGTAGAAAACATAGACTCAAATAGACATGAACTTGAAATGATTAATCTTAATGCAGAAGAGTTTGATCCTGTTTTACGTTATGGTTATCGACAAAGGATGGAGGACGATCCGTTTATTCTACGCTCTCAAGAATTAATCCAGTGGGCAGATCATTTCATTTTTGTTTATCCTATTTGGTGGAGTGGTATGCCTAGTCTATTGAAGGGGTGGATTGATCGTGTTTTTACGCCAGGCATTGCATACTCTGCAAATAATCGAGGAAGCTTTATTTTGAATTACTTGAGAGGTAAACAGTTCAAAAAATTACTAAAAGGAAAAACAGCTAGTATCTATGCAACCTCTATGGCACCAACTTGGTGGTACAAAGTATTTTCTGGTCCGATTAATATTCCAGACAGTTATGGAATATCAGTATTAAAGAATGCTGTCCTGAATCATTGCGGTATCAAAACAAAGAGGGTTTCAATCTTAGGAGAGTTAGGACGTGAAGTGAATACAAGTTCAACAAGAGAAAAATTTCTACAAAAAGTAGCAAAGGAAGTCAGACTGTTGGATTAAGGAGAAGAAAATAAATGACGGTTGTTATCAAATCAATGGAAACTCCTGAAGAGATAGAAAGTAAATCTCTCGTTCACTGGAAAGCGTGGAGAGAGGCTTATGACGACCTTTTGCCTGCAGAATTTCAGGAGACAATGACATTGGAAAGGTGTCGATTCTTTAGTCAAAAGTATCCAGAAAATACATTGATTGCGATAGATGGCATGAAGGTAGTTGGTTTTATCAGTTATGGCAACTTTCGTGATGAGACTATTCAAGCTGGTGAAATTATTGCTTTATATGTTTTAAAAGACTATTACGGAAAAGGTATCGCACAAAAGTTAATGAAAGCAGCTTTGACTGATCTTGATCATTTTTCTGAAATATTCTTATGGGTATTGAAAGATAATAAGCGCGCCATTGCTTTCTATCAAAAAATGGGCTTTACTTTTGATGGACAAGAAAAGATACTTGAACTTGGAAAGCCTATAAAGGAAAAACGGATGGTATTCTATTCTAAATAATTTTAAAAAGTAGAAGCTAATGGTACTGGTACTAAGTCTAAAATTTAATAAATTAGAAAGCGAGTAAATTTATGTCCCGTTCCCAATTAACGATTTTAACAAATATTTGCCTGATTGAAGATCTCGAAACTCAGCGCGTGGTAATGCAGTATCGCTCTCCTGAAACTAATCGCTGGTCAGGTTATACCTTTCCAGGAGGCCATGTAGAAAACGGCGAGTCTTTCGCAGAGTCTGTCATTCGTGAAATCTATGAAGAAACAGGGTTGACTATTCAAAATCCTCAACTTGTTGGAATTAAAAATTGGCCACTAGATACAGGTGGGCGATATATTGTCGTTTGTTATAAGGCGACTGAGTTTACTGGAACTCTTCAATCTTCAGAAGAGGGAGAAGTTTCTTGGGTGCAAAAAGACCAGATTCCAAACTTGGATCTGGCCTATGATATGCTACCCTTGATGGAGATGATGGAAGCTCCGGACAAATCTGAATTTTTCTACCCTCGCCGTACAGAAGACGATTGGGAAAAGAAAATTTTCTAGTCTTTTACTAAATAACCGAGCTGATCCAAGGCCTCCTCGATATAGCGGAGGTCTTGTTGTGTTTCAGCTTCGACTAGGTGGTAATGGATCCCATCTGTCAATTCAGACAGAGGTCTAAAATCTGAATGCTCGACTTGTTCTAGAAAATGTTGCACATCTCTGCGACAAGACAGTTTTAGCAAGGTTTCAATTTCTCCATAAACGGGATGGTCAATCAAGGTATTTTGAACACGTCCACCATTATCTACGATAGCAAGGAGTTCTTGACCGATTTCTTCAACTTCATGTTTCACTTTGAAAAGTTTGTGAACATAAGGATTGGTTTCAATTTGCTTATAGACGTAGCCACGATTAGTGGATAGGATAGGAGCTCCATCGGCTCTCAAAATTGCAATGTCCTGCACAATGACCTGACGTGTGACATGAAAATGTTCCGCCAAACTTTGGCCGTTGAGGGCTTTAGGAGCTTCTTTCAAGAGTTGGAGCAGGGCTTGTTTGCGATCTTTTGTCATAGCTTTTCCTTTTAACGGCGTTTTCGAAGCACTTTATAGACAGCTAGTGCTAATGTATAGTCTACCATACTATGGATAATTGTGCCAAATCCAACTAGAACAAAGAGAACATAAAACATATTTTCTATATTGGTACCGGAAGTGGCGTAAAAAACGACACAGGCTAATACTTCAGCAAGGGCATGGATAATCGCTAAAACAAAGTTAAAAATCCAGGAAGATTTTGGTTTATCTAGGGTATCGGGGAATTTTTGTAGGTAAAGAGCCCCCAAAGTCCCAAAAAAGATATGGGAAAAAGCTCGAAAAACGATAACCATGGGATAGCCAGCCATCAAAAATCCAAAACTAGAGGCTAGAATGACAAAAACTGCCATCAAGGGCGACAAGAACATAGCGATAAAAATAGCGATGTGACTCCCCAAAGTATAGGAAGCAGGAGGAATGACAATCTTAAAAGGCATAACAATTGGAATCAAAATCGCAATAGCCGTTAAAAGGGCAGTCATTGTCATAAATTGTGTCTTTTTCCGTGTATTCATAAGAATCTCCTTTTTATCTGTATATACACTAGTATAGTACAATAAACAAGACAATAAAGCAAGGATTTACTTGGGTTTATTTGCTCTTTTAAGTTAAATATTAGTAAAGGGTTCACTAAAAAGAAACTACCTCAAACAAAATCTCCACCTTCAGGTTTGAAAGTGGAGATTGTTTTTATTTCTTCAAAGTTTGTAGTCGTGGAACAATAGCTAGGGTTAGAACTGCGGAAATGACTAATTCAGCAATTGAATTTGTTGAAATAACGGTTGCTAAGAGTTTTTGGATATTACCATCAAAGACATTTCCAAAAAGGTAGAAAATTCCACCAAGTACAAAGACTGTATTGGTAAGTGAACCAAGGGCACCAGCTAGAATCAGACCTGTCTTGTTTTTCATCAGTTTATAGACTAGATAAGGAGTTAAACCAATCAGAATACGTGGGACGATGGCAATGATAGCTGAGTAGATGTTCCCGTTTGGTACGAATGGGGAGAAGAGGTAGCTTGTTGGTAGAATTGTAATCGTATTAACTGTCAAACTAAGTAGCCCCATCAAAAATCCAAGTGTAACCCCAACGCGTGGACCGTAAATAATGCTGGCAATAATGACAGGAATATGAACGATGGTCGGTTTGATTGGGAATGGAAAAAGGTTAAAGATAAGTGAGCTCAGAAAGTGTATCACGAGCATGGTTGCAAAAAAGATAGCAATAGGTGCAATGTTAGAGCGTTTTTTCATCGAGAGTTTCCTTTATTCTTTCTAAAATAATTGTGAGGTCGGCTAAAGCTCCTCGTCCATGGTCGCCACAAGCTAGTAGGGATTCCTTAGGAGCAATCAGCTGATAGCCGTAGCTTTCTAATGTTTTCAGATTAGCCTGAGTTGCCGGATGGTCATACATTTTTGTATTCATTGCTGGTGCGATGAGTTTTGGGATATGACTTGGCAAGGCTAGAGCCGTACTGGTCACCATGTTGTCCGCAAAGCCAAGGGCTAGTTTTGCGATAGTGTTAGCAGTTGCAGGGGCCACGATGAATACATCCGCCTTTTTTCCAAGTTCGATATGATTAACCTGTTCAGGATAGGGTTCCTTCATGACATCCAGGTGGACAGGATTCTGTGATAATACCTGTAGAGTCAAAGGTTGGATAAACTCTGTAGCAGCCTGAGTCATTAAAACAGTGACTTGATGGCCTTGTTTTTTTAGAGAACTGACTAAATCTGCCGACTTGTAAGAGGCGATAGACCCCGTTACAGCCAAGAGAATATTTGCCATAGCTTTCCTTTCTATGAATTATAGGCTTGAATTTTTTCAAGGAGGAGTTCTGCAATTTCTTCTTTAGTCTGGACTGTTTGAAGCTGATCTTTTTCAACAAAGATTGCACGATGCTGGTTTGCTGAAATTTGAGTCAGGTCATTTGCGATAATCAAGTCAGCTTGGTTCTTGATAAGACTTTTTCTAGCAATGTCAACCAGATGATCTTCGTTAACATCAACCAGCAGTTTGAAACCAATCAGATGAATAGCAGGATTCCATTCCTTGACTAGAGAGATGATTTTGGGTGTTTTTTTCAGAAACAAAACTTGAACCTCATCAGTTGAAGAAATCTTAGCTTGATGATTCTGCTTGCTTAAAAATTCTTCTAGATTGGAGCTAGCCTGAACTTCCTCCATCCCCGTCATATAAACAGGAGTGTAGTCAGATACAGCCATTGAGTGAATCAAGATCTGATAATCCTTAACACGTTCTTGCATTTCAAGGAGAAGGTCCTTGGTATTGTTAATTTCTATAATACTTAGGTTGGGATGGGCTTCTGGCCTCAGAGCTCGTTTTGTAGTAATTAAACAAACTTCATGTCCTGCAGCAAGCAAGGTTTCTGTGATGATTTTGCCCAAACGACCTGTAGAATGGTTAGTGATAGAGCGGACGCTATCGATAGCTTCACTGGTACCGCCCGATGTAACTAAAATTTTCATAGCACTATTGTACACAAAAATAAACGGTAAGTAAAATGAAAGTGATAAAATTTTGGTAAAAGGAAAGAATATAGTTTCAAACTATAAAGCCATATAAAATTTAAGAAAGGGCTCTAAAAATCTCAAAAACAAGGGATATTTACGAACGTTTAGAGAATTTAAGGGTGTTAAAAATCTTGTTTTGTGTTATAATGAATTATCATATAAGAGGTTAGAGGAGTTTTGAATGAAAACAGATATTGAAATCGCACAGAGTATTGAGTTGAAGCCAATCGTTGATGTTGTAGAGAAACTTGGTATTTCTTACGACGATTTGGAGTTGTACGGAAAGTACAAGGCTAAGCTCAGCTTTGATAAAATTCGTGCAGTTGAGAGCAATCTAGTTGGGAAATTGATTTTGGTGACTGCCATCAACCCAACACCTGCAGGTGAAGGAAAATCAACTATTACCATTGGTCTTGCGGATGCCTTGAACAAGATTGGCAAGAAAACCATGATCGCTATTCGCGAACCATCTCTTGGTCCAGTAATGGGTATTAAGGGAGGTGCTGCAGGAGGTGGTTACGCTCAAGTTCTGCCAATGGAAGACATCAACCTACACTTTACGGGGGACATGCATGCCATTACGACTGCCAACAATGCGCTTTCTGCCTTGATTGACAACCACTTACACCAAGGAAATGAGTTGGGAATTGACCAACGTCGTATCCTCTGGAAACGTGTAGTGGACTTGAATGATCGTGCTCTTCGCCATGTGACCGTTGGACTTGGTGGCCCTTTAAATGGTATTCCTCGTGAGGATGGCTTTGACATTACCGTCGCTTCCGAAATCATGGCGATTCTTTGCTTGGCAACGGATATCGAGGACTTGAAACGCCGTTTGGCTAATATCGTTATCGGTTATCGCTATGACCGTACACCTGTTTCTGTAGGTGATTTGCAGGTTGAAGGTGCCTTAGCATTGATTTTGAAGGATGCTATTAAGCCAAACCTGGTTCAGACAATTTATGGAACACCTGCCTTTGTGCACGGTGGTCCATTTGCCAATATTGCTCACGGATGTAACTCTGTCTTAGCAACAAGCACAGCCCTTCACCTGGCTGATTACACAGTTACTGAAGCTGGTTTTGGTGCAGACCTTGGTGCCGAGAAATTCCTTGATATTAAGACGCCAAACTTGCCAACATCTCCAGATGCAGTAGTTATTGTCGCAACCCTTCGTGCCCTTAAGATGAATGGTGGTGTGGCTAAAGACGCTTTGACAGAGGAAAATGTGGAGGCGGTTCGTGCCGGTTTTGCTAACTTGAAACGCCACGTTGAAAATATCCGTAAGTTCGGTATTCCTGCAGTTGTTGCGATTAACGAATTTGTATCTGATACAGAAGCTGAAATTGCAGCCTTGAAAGAACTCTGTGCCTCAATTGATGTTCCAGTTGAGCTGGCTAGTGTCTGGGCTGATGGTGCCGAAGGTGGAGTAGCTCTTGCTGAAACGGTGGTTAAGACAATTACTGAAAGCCCAGCTAATTACAAACGTTTGTATGACAATGACCTTTCTGTTCAAGAAAAGATTGAAAAGATTGTTACTGAAATCTACCGTGGTAGTAAAGTGAACTTTGAGAAGAAAGCTCAAACACAAATCGCTCAAATCGTTCAAAACGGTTGGGACAAATTGCCAATCTGTATGGCTAAGACCCAGTATAGCTTCTCAGACAATCCAAATGCACTTGGAGCACCTGAAAACTTTGAAATTACCATTCGTGAATTGGTACCAAAATTAGGTGCAGGCTTCATCGTTGCCTTAACTGGCGATGTCATGACCATGCCAGGCCTACCAAAACGTCCAGCAGCTCTCAACATGGATGTTGAAAGCGATGGAACTGTTCTAGGCTTGTTCTAGTATATTGCAATTGACTTTAAATGAGTTTGGAAATAATATCCAAGCTCATTTTTTATCTAGATATAAGAAGTTGCCTTCTACACGTAACCAGTCTAGGTAAAGATATTTTCCCTGAATTCTGATATAATAGAAATATTGACTTCAAGAGTAAGGAAGAGAAGATGAACGCATTATTAAATGGAATGAATGACCGTCAGGCTGAGGCGGTGCAAACGACAGAGGGTCCCTTGTTAATCATGGCAGGGGCTGGTTCTGGGAAGACCCGAGTTTTGACCCACCGTATTGCTTATTTGATTGATGAAAAGATGGTCAATCCATGGAATATCTTGGCCATTACCTTTACTAATAAGGCTGCGCGTGAGATGAAAGAGCGTGCTTATAGCCTCAATCCAGCTACTCAGGATTGTCTGATTGCGACCTTCCACTCCATGTGCGTTCGTATTTTGCGTCGCGATGCGGATCATATTGGCTACAATCGTAATTTTACAATTGTTGATCCTGGTGAACAACGAACGCTCATGAAACGCATTCTTAAGCAGTTGAACCTGGATCCTAAAAAATGGAATGAACGAACTATTTTGGGGACCATTTCCAATGCTAAGAATGATTTGATTGATGATGTGGCTTATGCTGCCCAAGCTGGCGATATGTATGCGCAAATCGTGGCCCAGTGTTACACTGCTTACCAAAAAGAATTGCGTCAGTCGGAGTCGGTTGACTTTGATGATTTGATTATGCTGACCTTGCGTCTCTTTGATCAAAATCCGGATGTCTTGACCTACTACCAGCAGAAGTTTCAGTACATCCATGTTGATGAGTACCAAGATACCAACCACGCTCAGTACCAACTAGTCAAACTCTTGGCTTCCCGTTTTAAAAATATCTGTGTGGTTGGGGATGCGGACCAGTCTATCTACGGTTGGCGTGGTGCTGATATGCAGAATATCTTGGACTTCGAAAAGGATTATCCACAAGCCAAGGTTGTTTTGTTAGAGGAGAATTACCGCTCAACTAAAACCATTCTCCAAGCGGCCAACGAGGTCATTAAAAACAATAAAAATCGCCGTCCCAAGAATCTCTGGACTCAAAATGCTGATGGGGAACAAATCGTTTACTATCGTGCCAATGATGAGCTAGATGAGGCTGTATTTGTAGCCAGAACTATCGATGAACTTGGTCGCAACCAAAAATTCCTTCACAAGGATTTTGCAGTTCTCTATCGTACTAACGCCCAGTCTCGTACTATTGAGGAAGCCCTGCTCAAGTCAAACATTCCTTATACCATGGTTGGTGGGACAAAGTTCTACAGCCGTAAGGAAATCCGAGATATTATCGCTTACCTCAACCTCATTGCCAATTTGAGTGACAATATCAGTTTTGAGCGCATTATCAACGAGCCTAAACGTGGAATTGGGCCAGGAACGGTTGAGAAAATCCGTGACTTTGCGAATATGCAAGACATGTCTATGCTAGATGCTTCAGCTAATATCATGTTGTCTGGGATCAAAGGTAAGGCAGCCCAGTCTATCTGGGATTTCGCCAATATGATTCTAGATTTACGAGAGCAGCTAGATCAATTAAATATTACAGAGTTGGTTGAGGCTGTCCTTGAAAAAACAGGTTACGTCGATATTCTAAATGCTCAAGCGACCTTAGAAAGCAAGGCTAGGGTTGAAAATATCGAAGAGTTCCTTTCTGTAACGAAAAACTTTGATGACACCTCTGATGAGCCAGAAGAGGAAACTGGTCTGGATAAGCTGAGTCGTTTCTTAAATGACTTGGCTTTGATTGCGGACACAGATTCAGGTAGTCAGGAGACATCAGAAGTTACCCTAATGACCCTGCATGCTGCCAAAGGTCTCGAGTTTCCAGTTGTCTTTTTGATTGGGATGGAAGAAAATGTCTTTCCACTTAGCCGTGCGGCTGAAGATCAAGATGAACTGGAAGAAGAGCGCCGTCTAGCCTATGTAGGTATCACGCGTGCAGAGAAAATTCTCTATCTGACCAATGCTAACTCGCGCTTACTTTTTGGTCGTACCAACTACAACCGTCCGACTCGTTTTATTAACGAAATCAGTTCAGACTTGCTTGAGTATCAAGGATTGGCTCGTCCAGCAAATACAAGCTTTAAGGCATCTTATAGCAGTGGTGATCTTGCCTTCGGTCAAGGTATGAGTCTTGCGCAGGCTCTTCAAGACCGTAAACGCAGTGCAGCACCAAAAACTATCCAGTCAAGCGGCCTTCCATTTGGTCAATTTACGGCTGGTGCAAAATCAGCGTCTAGCGAGACAAATTGGTCTATTGGTGACATTGCCCTCCACAAGAAATGGGGAGAGGGAACTGTTCTGGAAGTTTCAGGTAGCGGTGCTACGCAGGAATTGAAAATCAATTTCCCAGAAGTAGGTTTGAAAAAGCTTTTAGCTAGTGTAGCCCCAATTGAGAAAAAAATCTAATTTTCCATCCTTCTCACGAATAATAAAGTGAGGAGGATTTTTATGTACAGTATTTCATTCCAAGAAGATTCATTATTGCCAAGAGAAAGGCTGGCAAAAGAAGGAGTAGAAGCGCTCAGTAATCAAGAGTTGCTAGCTATTTTACTTAGGACAGGAACACGTCAAGCCAGCGTTTTTGAAATTGCCCAGAAAGTTTTGAACAACCTTTCAAGCCTAACGGATTTGAAAAAAATGACCCTGCAGGAATTGCAGAGTCTGTCTGGTATCGGTCGTGTTAAGGCCATAGAATTGCAAGCCATGATTGAACTTGGGCATCGTATTCACAAACACGAGACTCTTGAGATGGAAAGTATTCTCAGTAGCCAAAAGTTGGCCAAGAAGATGCAGCAGGAATTGGGACATAAAAAACAAGAGCACCTGGTGGCGCTCTATCTCAATACTCAAAATCAAATCATCCATCAACAGACCATTTTTATCGGTTCTGCAACTCGTAGTATTGCTGAGCCGCGAGAGATTCTTCACTATGCTATCAAGCATATGGCGACTTCTCTCATCTTGGTTCACAACCATCCTTCAGGAGCGGTAGCGCCTAGCCGAAATGATGATCATGTTACAAAACTTGTCAAAGATGCTTGTGACCTGATGGGGATTGTCCTCTTGGACCATTTGATTGTCTCACATTCTAGTTACTTTAGTTATCGTGAAAAAACAGATTTAATCTAAAGTTCATTAACGACATAGTCAAAGAGGTTTTTATCTTTGGGACGATTTTCAAATAGAAATTCTGGATGCCATTGGACACCGAGAAAGGCGAAATCATCCGTACTCATGACAGCTTCAATGATACCATCTTTAGGATCATGGGCCGCAATCTTTAAATTTGGTGCTAAATCCTTGATACTCTGGTGGTGGAAGGAGTTGATATGGGAGATTTCTCCATAGATTTCTCGAAGAACTGTATCAGGTTCTGTCACTAAGCGTTGAGTTGTGTACTCAGCAGAACAATCCTGCCAATGGTCTTCGATATCTTGGTACAAAGTTCCACCCATGGCAACGTTAAAGAGTTGTGTTCCACGGCAGACAGAAAAAATTGGCTTTTTCTGTTTAATTGCTTCCTTGATGAGGGCCAGTTCGAAGATATCTCTTTGATGGTGGTAGTCATCGCTATCAATGGTTTTTGGTTCACCATAGAATTTTGGATCAACATTTTGCCCACCTGTCAAGATGAGCTTGTCAATCATACTGATATAGTGGCTAGCCATTTCTTGATCACCAATCGGTAGGATGATGGGAATCCCTCCAGCGTCTTTAACGCCTTCAACAAAGCCTTTTGCTACGTAGCTCATCATGATGTCATCATCTGGATGAGTTTTTTCGTTTCCTGTAATCCCAATAACTGGTTTTTTCATAAAATGATTTTCGCTTTCTAATCCTCTTTTCGCATGAAGTAGAGGAGGGTTTGGAGTTCACTTGTCAAATCAACATACTGAACGACCACGTCTTTTGGTAAATGCAGATGGACTGGTGAAAAACTGAGAATTCCTTTTACGCCAGCATCAACCAATAGATTAGCAACTTCTTGTGACTTGACGCTGGGAACGGTCAGGATAGCAGTCTTGACATCAGCATCCTTGATTTTATCCTTGATTTGAGAAATTCCGTAAATAGGAATCCCATCAGGAGTTTGGGTTCCAACTTCGGGATGGTCATCTAGGTCAAAGGCCATGATAATCTTCATCTTGTTGCGCTCATGGAAGCGGTAGTGGAGAAGGGCATGGCCCATATTTCCAATACCTACCAGCATGACATTGGTGATGGAGTTATCATTGAGCAAATCGGCAAAAAATGTCATCAGTTTTTTGACATCATAGCCAAATCCACGCCGACCTAGTTCACCAAAATAGGAAAAATCCCGACGTACGGTCGCTGAATCAATACCGATAGCCTCTGCAATTTGCTTAGAGTTGGCACGTTCAATCTTTTCTGCATGAAATCTCTTAAAAATTCGATAGTAGAGAGAGAGTCTTTTCGCTGTAGCTTTTGGAATAGCAGACTGTTTATCTTTCACAAAATCACAACCTTTCTATTCTTCTATTTTATAGAAACATTGTGAAAAAATCAACAAAAACAAGAAAAAAACTAAGAAAAATCTTAGTTTTGATGTAAAAAATCTGCATGTGATAGAAAACGGTAGAGGTCTCCGACCAGTCCTTGGTAAACTTCTTGCCCTTTAAAGGTCAAAGAAGTTACATAAAGTGTATCTGGCAGAGTCACACATCCTGACAGAGCCAGCATGAGAGCCTCATAATCCTCATACTTGAGAGTGCGCTCTACATGATAGCTATCCTTATAGGTCAGTTCAAACATATGGAACCTATCTTTCTGATTTTGTAAAGACACCACGTTCTACCAAGCTATCCATGAGGAAATAGAATTTTTCCTGATGAATGTGGTGGTCTTCTGATTTGAAAATATCAACTAGACGTAGCCCAAACTTGTCAGTGATATTGATTTTAGCACCTGTAAGTTCCTTGTTAATGATGATTTTGAGCTGGAATCCCTCACCGCTGTTCGGAACTTTTTCCAAAAGGCGAGTCAATTCATAGTTACCAACCTTAGTCTCAAAAAAGGTGTTGTCCTTAAGGGTGAATTTTTTAACAGAAGGGCTAAGAGTGTAGTCGTAGCGACAATTTTTTAACTGAATGGTTTTTTCAAATGCCATATGGCTAACCTCCGATAATTTCTTTTAAGGTTTTTGCGAGGGTATGTAGGTCTTCAACAGTATTTTCTGGCGACAAACTGATACGAACGGCTTCCTTCAAGCGTTCTGAATTTGCCCCGTACATGGCTTCAAGAACATGGCTGGATTGTACAATGCCTGCAGTGCAGGCTGAACCAGTAGAGATTGAAATTCTAGCCAAATCTAGACGAAGGAGTAAGAGGTCATTTTTCTGTCCAGGAAATCCAATATTGAGAACATAAGGGAGATGGTGATCGCCTCTATTCAGGTAATACTGAACTTCCTCTAGCTCTGTCAGAAAGGCAGTTTCTAGATTTTGTACATGTTGAAAATGTTCTTCTTGTTTTTCAAGGTCTTCTTTTAGGGCTGCAACCATGCCTACGATGGCAGCTAAATTTTCAGTTCCTGCACGTTTTTTCTGTTCTTGGTCTCCGCCATGAAGATAGGAATCAAAGTCCATGCTTGATGCGTAGAGAAAGCCGATTCCCTTAGGGCCATGGAATTTATGGGCAGAAGCAGTGAGAAAATCAATGCCCAATTCTTCTGGGTGTATAGGGATTTTACCAATAACCTGAACTGCATCGACATGATAGGCAGCAGGGTGTTGTTTGATTATTCGGCCAATTTCAGCAATGGGCAGTAGGTTTCCCGTCTCATTATTGGCAAACATGGTAGAAACCAAAATTGTATCATCACGTAAAGCTTTTTGAATCTGTTGGGCTGTGATTTCTTGATTTTCTGGTTGGATAATGGTTGCTTCAAAACCAAAGTGTTGAACCAAGTAATCAATCGTTTCAAGGACGGCATGGTGCTCAATAGCAGTTGTGATGATATGTTTTCCTTGTTCTTGATGACGAAGACAGTAGCCAATGATAGCAGTATTGTTGCCTTCAGTCCCACCAGAAGTGAAAAAGATATGTTGAGGTTTTGTCCCAAGTAACTGAGCTAGTTCCTGACGGGCTTCTCTCAAGAGTTTGCCAGCTTGACGACCATGACCATGGATACTAGAAGGATTTCCATAGGTTTCTTGCATAACCTTGGTCATAGCTGAAATAGCAACTGCTGACATAGGAGTCGTCGCAGCATTGTCCAAATAAATCAAAGAATCACCTTATTTCTTTTTGTTGTAAGCAAAGAGTGGGCTGACTGGTTTTCTTTCGTGAATACGGACGATGGCATCACCAATCAACTCACTAGCAGTGATGTAGCATACGTTTTTAGGAGTTTTTTCTTTTGTTGCTACTGAATCAGTCACAAGAATTTCTTTAATCTTAGTATTATTAAGAAGTTCAGCAGCACCTTCAACGAAGAGACCGTGGCTAGAAACAGCATAAATTTCTGTAGCCCCTTCACGTTCAACGATTTTAGCAGCTTCAGAGAAGGTACGTCCTGTATTTAAAATATCGTCAATCAAGATGGCTTTTTTACCTTCAACATCACCGATGATATAGCCTTCGTTGCGAGTTGCATCGTCTTGTGGGTAATCGATAATGGCGATAGGAGCATCAAGATATTCAGCCAAGCTACGAGCGCGTTTGACACCTGAATTTTTAGGACTGACGACAACAACATCTGACCCAAGTAAGCCCTTATCGCAATAATGTTTTGCAAATAGGGGGACTGTGAAGAGGTTATCAACAGGAATATCAAAGAATCCTTGAACTTGAACGGCATGCAAATCAAGCGTAAGGATACGATCGACACCAGCCTTAACTAGCATATTGGCAACTAGTTTTGCTGTAAGTGGCTCGCGAGGTGAAGCGATGCGGTCTTGACGTGCATAGCCAAAATATGGAAGAACAACGTTGATGCTGTGGGCACTTGCACGCACACAAGCGTCGACCATGATAAGCAATTCCATTAGGTGGTTGTTAACAGGGAAACTTGTTGATTGGATGATGTACACATCATAACCACGGACACTTTCTTCAATATTTACTTGAATTTCTCCGTCTGAAAATTGACGTGATGATAGTTTTCCAAGTGGGACACCAACAGCTTGAGCAATTTTCTGTGCAATTTCTTGGTTAGAGTTGAGTGCGAAAAGTTTCATGTTTTTTCTATCTGACATTATAGACCGTCCTCTGTAAACTTTTTAAATCCTAGTCCTATCTGCCTAGCCTATACGAACTGGGATTTTTGTATTTTATCTTTTCTATTTTACCAAAAAATGGGGATTATTTCAGCTATTTTTCATGCTTTTGACAAATCGGACCAATTTTGAGGGAGCTTTTTGATAATCAATCTGATTTTCCTCTAAAAATTGCTGGAAATCTTGTTTCCCTTGCTCGTGATTTTCCACTTCAAGCTCTAATTCGTAATCTGTCATATCAAAGTACTGACTTTTATCCAGCGCCATGAGACCAATAGCTGTTTGCATTTCATAGCGAAGTGTCGTTAGACAACCAAGAATCTGCCATTCACTAGTTTTAATACCATGTTTCGCCAATTCATCCAGTACTAGCCCTTGAGGAAGTTCTTCCTTGCTCAGATAGTTTTCAGCATCTTTTAGTTGCAATTTTTGGTTGTATTCCATGTTTCCAACACTTTGCGGGACTTTGAGTGTCAATTCTGCCCAGTCTTCAAAGGTTCGAATGCGCATAGCAACTTTCTTTTCTCGCAGCTCAAAATCAGGTGTGTCTATGTAGTAATTTTTTTGAAGAACAGGAGTGACGTCTGTGAACTGGGATTTTAGACGATTGTATTCATCTTTTTTCAAGAGTGTTTTCAATTCAATTTCTAAATGTTTCATTTTTCTTACCTTTTCTTTATCTATGAAAGCGGATTATATGATATAATAGCATTGTATTTATTGTATATGAATCTGGAGAAAAAATCAAAGATATTTTTGAAGGATAATATGAGAACAAGGGAGAATATATGACCTTAGAATGGGAAGAATTTCTAGATCCTTACATTCAAGCTGTTGGTGAGTTAAAAATTAAACTACGTGGTATTCGGAAGCAATATCGTAAGCAAAATAAGCATTCTCCTATTGAGTTTGTGACTGGTCGAGTCAAACCGATTGAGAGCATCAAGGAAAAAATGGCTCGGCGTGGCATTACTTATGCGACCTTAGAACACGATTTGCAAGATATTGCTGGTTTGCGTGTGATGGTTCAGTTTGTAGATGACGTTAAGGAAGTAGTGGAGATTTTGCGCAAACGTCAGGATATGCGGATCATACAGGAGCGAGACTATATTACTCATCGAAAAGCATCAGGCTACCGTTCCTATCACGTGGTAGTAGAATATACGGTTGATACCATCAATGGAGCCAAGACCATTTTGGCGGAAATTCAAATTCGTACCTTGGCCATGAATTTTTGGGCAACGATAGAACATTCTCTCAACTACAAGTACCAAGGGGATTTCCCAGAGGAAATTAAGAAGCGACTGGAAATTACTGCCAAAATTGCCCATCAGTTGGATGAAGAAATGGGTAAAATTCGAGATGATATTCAGGAAGCCCAGGCTCTTTTTGATCCTTTGAGTAGAAAATTAAATGACGGTGTAGGAAACAGTGACGATACAGATGAAGAATACAGGTAAACGAATTGACCTGATAGCTAATAGAAAACCGCAGAGTCAAAGGGTTTTGTATGAATTGCGAGATCGTTTGAAGAGAAATCAGTTTATACTCAATGATACCAATCCGGACATTGTCATCTCCATTGGTGGGGATGGTATGCTCTTGTCGGCCTTTCATAAGTATGAAAATCAACTTGATAAGGTCCGCTTTATCGGTGTTCATACTGGACATTTGGGCTTCTATACGGACTACCGTGATTTTGAGTTGGACAAGCTAGTGACTAATTTGCAGCTAGATACCGGAGCAAGAGTCTCTTACCCTGTTCTGAATGTGAAGGTCTTTCTTGAAAATGGTGAAGTGAAGATTTTTAGAGCACTAAATGAAGCCAGTATCCGCAGGTCTGATCGAACCATGGTGGCGGATGTTGTGATTAACGGCGTCCACTTTGAACGTTTTCGTGGAGATGGGCTAACAGTTTCGACACCGACTGGTAGCACAGCCTATAACAAGTCGCTTGGTGGAGCTGTTTTACACCCTACCATTGAAGCTCTTCAGTTGACGGAAATTGCCAGCCTTAACAATCGTGTTTATCGAACGCTGGGTTCGTCCATTATTGTTCCTAAGAAGGATAAGATTGAACTTATTCCAACAAGAAACGATTACCATACTATTTCGGTTGACAATAGCGTTTATTCCTTCCGCAATATTGAACGAATCGAGTATCAAATCGACCATCATAAGATTCACTTTGTCGCATCACCTAGCCATACCAGTTTCTGGAATCGTGTTAAGGACGCTTTTATCGGCGAGGTAGACGAATGAGGTTTGAATTTATCGCAGATGAGCATGTCAAAGTCAAGACCTTTTTGAAAAAGCACGAGGTTTCTAAGGGGTTGCTGGCCAAAATAAAGTTTCGAGGTGGAGCTATACTGGTCAATGACCAACCGCAAAATGCAACCTATCTATTGGATATTGGAGACCGAGTTATCATCGATATTCCTGCTGAGGAAGGCTTTGAAACCCTAGAAGCTATCGAGAGACCATTAGATATTCTCTATGAGGATGACCATTTTCTAGTCTTAAATAAACCCTATGGAGTGGCTTCTATTCCTAGTGTCAATCACTCTAATACCATTGCCAATTTTATCAAGGGTTACTACGTCAAGCAAGACTATGAAAATCAGCAGGTTCACATTGTAACCAGACTTGATAGGGACACTTCTGGCTTGATGCTCTTTGCCAAGCACGGCTATGCCCACGCACGATTAGACAAGCAGTTGCAGAAGAAGTCCATTGAAAAACGCTACTTTGCTTTGGTTAAAGGTGATGGATACTTGGAGTCAGAGGGGGAAATTATTGCTCCGATTGCGCGTGATGAAGATTCCATTATCACCAGACGGGTGGCTAAAGGTGGAAAGTATGCCCATACTTCTTACAAGATTGTAGCATCTTATGGGAATATTCACTTAGTTGATATTCGCCTGCATACTGGACGAACCCACCAAATCCGAGTCCATTTTTCTCATATTGGTTTTCCTTTGTTGGGAGATGACTTGTATGGTGGTAGTCTAGACGATGGAATTCAGCGCCAAGCCCTGCATTGCCATTACCTATCCTTTTATCATCCATTTTTAGAGCAAGACTTGCAGTTAGAAAGTCCCTTGCCGGATGATTTCAGTAACCTTATTACCCAGTTATCAACTAATACTCTATAAAAAATGATTCAGAGTATAATTATTATCTTAAAGGAGAAAACTCATGGAAGTTTTTGAAAGTCTCAAAGCCAACCTGGTTGGTAAAAATGCTCGTATCGTTCTCCCTGAAGGGGAAGAACCTCGTATTCTTCAAGCAACTAAACGCCTGGTAAAAGAAACAGAAGTGATTCCTGTTTTGCTTGGAAATCCTGAAAAAATTAAAATTTATCTTGAAATCGAAGGCATCGAGGATGGTTATGAAGTCATCGACCCTCAACACTACGATAAATTTGAAGAAATGGTTGCTGCCTTGGTAGAACGTCGTAAGGGTAAAATGTCTGAAGAAGATGCACGCAAGGTTTTGGTTGAAGATGTCAACTATTTTGGTGTTATGTTGGTTTACTTAGGATTGGTTGATGGAATGGTGTCAGGAGCGATTCACTCAACAGCTTCAACAGTTCGTCCAGCCCTTCAAATCATCAAAACTCGCCCAAATGTAACTCGTACTTCAGGTGCCTTCCTCATGGTTCGTGGTACGGAGCGGTACCTGTTTGGAGACTGTGCCATCAACATTAATCCAGACGCAGAAGCTTTGGCTGAAATTGCCATTAACTCAGCAATCACAGCTAAAATGTTTGGAATCGAGCCTAAAATTGCTATGCTAAGCTATTCTACTAAAGGTTCAGGATTTGGAGAAAGCGTTGATAAGGTTGTTGAAGCAACTAAAATTGCTCATGACTTGCGCCCTGACCTTGAAATCGATGGTGAGTTGCAATTTGATGCGGCATTTGTTCCAGAAACTGCAGCTCTGAAAGCTCCGGGAAGTACAGTAGCTGGTCAAGCAAACGTCTTCATCTTCCCAGGTATCGAGGCAGGAAATATTGGCTACAAGATGGCAGAACGTCTTGGTGGCTTTGCGGCAGTAGGTCCTGTTTTGCAAGGTTTGAACAAGCCAGTTAACGACCTTTCTCGTGGATGTAATGCTGATGATGTGTACAAGTTGACTCTTATCACAGCAGCTCAAGCAGTTCATCAATAATAATTCAACCTCTTTCCCTTGGGAAGAGGCTTTTTAATACTAGGAAAAGGACAGTTAGAGTCTTCTGTGTTATACTAGAGATATGTTAGATTTGAAAGAATACGGAATCGTCATGTGGCCGGATGAGAAGATTGTTTCTTTCCGTGAGAAACTTCTTACCTGGTATGATGAAAACAAAAGAGATTTACCCTGGCGTAGAAGTAAAAATCCTTATCATATCTGGGTGTCTGAAATTATGCTCCAGCAGACTAGGGTGGATACAGTTATCCCTTACTACGAACGATTCTTGGCCTGGTTTCCAACAGTTGAAAGTTTGGCAACTGCCCCTGAAGAGCGTTTGTTGAAGGCTTGGGAAGGTTTGGGCTATTATTCTCGAGTTCGTAATATGCAGGCTGCAGCCCAGCAGATTATGACTGACTTTGGTAGTCAATTTCCAAACACTTATGAAGGAATTTCCAGCTTGAAAGGGATTGGTCCTTACACAGCAGGAGCCATTTCCAGTATTGCTTTTAACTTGCCTGAGCCAGCTGTAGATGGTAATGTCATGCGTGTTTTGGCGCGTCTATTTGAAGTCAACCACGATATTGGGATTCCAAGTAATCGTAAAATTTTTCAGGCAATGATGGAAATCTTGATTGACCCAGAAAGGCCTGGTGACTTTAATCAAGCTTTGATGGACTTGGGATCAGATATTGAGGCGCCTGTAAATCCCAGACCAGAAGAAAGCCCAGTTAAGGACTTTAGTGCGGCATATCAGAATGGAAGCATGGACCGTTATCCAATTAAGGCTCCAAAGAAAAAGCCAATTCCCATTTATCTTAAAGCCTTAGTTGTGAAAAATTCTCAGGGACAATTTTTACTTGAAAAAAATGAAAGTGAAAAGCTCTTGGCAGGTTTTTGGCATTTCCCACTGGTAGAAGTAGATAACTTTTCACAAGAAGAGCAGTTTGACCTCTTTCACCAGGTTGCAGAAGAAAATGTGAACTTTGGTCCCAGTCCAGAAGAGAGTTTCCAGCAGGATTATGACTTAGATGTTGATTGGCTTGATATTTATTTTGACACTGTCAAGCATGTCTTTAGTCATCGCAAGTGGCATGTTCAAATTGTAGCAGGCCAGGTGACTGACTTTCATAACTTTTCAGATAGGGAAGTTCACTGGCTTTCACCAGAAGAGTTTAAGAATTACCCACTTGCCAAACCCCAACAAAAAATCTGGCAGGCTTATGCACAAGCCAACTTAGACAATAGCAAAGACTAGCTATTGTGTCTTCTTGTTATTTTTTTGATATAATAGTAGAGAAAAAGGTGAAAAAATGAAAAAAATATTAATTGTAGATGATGAAAAACCAATCTCGGATATTATCAAGTTTAATATGACCAAGGAAGGTTACGAGGTTGTAACTGCTTTTAATGGTCGTGAAGCGTTAGAGCAATATGAAGCAGAGCAGCCAGATATTATTATTTTGGATTTGATGCTTCCGGAAATTGATGGTTTAGAAGTTGCTAAGACTATTCGTAAGACCAGTAGTGTGCCTATTATCATGCTTTCAGCTAAGGATAGCGAATTTGATAAGGTTATCGGTTTAGAGCTTGGAGCGGATGACTATGTAACCAAACCCTTCTCAAATCGTGAGTTGCAGGCGCGTGTTAAAGCTCTTCTTCGTCGTACGGACTTGGTTTCTGTAGATAATCAAGAGTCAGATGAAAAGAAAACCCAACCCTTGCAAATTGGGGACTTGGAGATTGTACCAGATGCTTATGTAGCTAAAAAATACGGTGAAGAACTAGACTTAACCCACCGTGAATTTGAGCTCTTGTACCACTTGGCTTCTCATATCGGTCAAGTGATTACGCGTGAACACTTGCTTGAAACGGTCTGGGGTTATGATTATTTCGGAGATGTTCGGACTGTTGACGTAACTATCAGACGTTTGCGTGAGAAGATTGAAGATACACCAAGTCGTCCAGAGTATATCCTAACACGTCGCGGTGTTGGTTATTATATGAGAAATAATGATTGAATTTATTAGAAAAAATATTCTTACTAGTGATTTTATCTTCATTTTAATTTTATTGGGTTTTATCTTGATTGTTACCTTGCTTTTGCTAGAAAATCGGCGAGATAATATTCGGTTGAAGCAAATTAATCAAAAGGTGAAAGACCTGATTGCAGGAGACTATTCTCAGGTATTGGATATGCAGGGAAGCTCTGAAATCACTAATATTACCAATAATCTCAATGATTTATCAGAAGTAATCCGTTTGACTCAAGAAAATCTGGAACAAGAGAGTAAACGATTACATAGTATCCTCTCTTATATGACGGACGGAGTCCTTGCGACCAATCGTCGTGGCAAGATTACCATGATTAATGACATGGCTAAGAAACAGTTAGGTGTTCAGAAAGAAGATGTTCTAAACAAAAGTATCCTAGAATTGCTTGAGATTGAAGATGAGTATGAACTTCGTGATTTGATTACCCAAGTTCCTGAGCTTATGATTGATTCTCAGGATACCAATGGTGAATATCTGAGCCTTCGTGTACGTTTTGCCTTGGTTCGTCGAGAGTCTGGCTTTATCTCAGGTTTGGTTGCAGTTTTGCATGATACGACGGAGCAGGAGAAGGAAGAACGGGAACGGAGACTCTTTGTTTCCAACGTTAGTCATGAGCTACGAACGCCTCTGACTAGCGTAAAATCCTATCTTGAAGCCTTGGATGAGGGAGCCTTGTCAGAACCTGTCGCTCCAGACTTTATCAAGGTGTCTCTAGACGAGACCAACCGTATGATGCGAATGGTGACAGATCTTCTCCATCTTTCACGTATTGATAATGCAACCAGTCATCTAGATGTCGAACTGATTAACTTCACAGCCTTTATTACCTTTATTCTTAACCGTTTTGATAAGATGAGGGGATCAGATGAAGAGAAGAAATACGAATTGGTTAGAGATTATCCGATTACGTCTGTCTGGATTGAAATTGATACAGACAAAATGACACAAGTGATTGATAATATTCTTAACAATGCCATTAAGTATTCACCAGATGGTGGGAAAATCACAGTGACCATGAAGACAACTGATGATCAGATGATTTTATCTATCTCAGACCAAGGTTTGGGTATTCCTAAGCAGGATTTACCACGTATTTTTGACCGTTTTTATCGTGTGGATCGTGCCAGAAGTCGTGCTCAAGGTGGAACAGGATTGGGACTGTCTATTGCTAAAGAAATTATCAAACAACATAAGGGCTTTATTTGGGCTAAGAGTGAATACGGTAAGGGATCAACCTTCACTATTGTGCTCCCTTATGATAAGGATGCAGTGAAAGAAGAAGTATGGGAGGACGAAGTAGAAGACTAGAATGAGTGAAACAGGCTTTAAATACAGTATTTTAGCGTCGGGTTCCAGTGGAAATTCCTTTTATCTGGAAACCCCAAAAAAGAAGCTTTTAGTGGATGCAGGCTTGTCTGGTAAGAAAATTACCAGCCTACTTGCTGAAATTAACCGTAAACCCGAGGACCTGGATGCCATCTTGATTACACATGAGCATTCAGACCATATCCACGGAGTGGGAGTTTTGGCTCGCAAGTATGGTATGGATCTTTATGCCAATGAAAAGACCTGGCAAGCAATGGAAAATAGCAAGTATCTCGGCAAGGTGGATTCTTCGCAAAAGCATATCTTTGAAATGGGCAAAACCAAAACATTTGGAGATATTGATATTGAGAGTTTTGGAGTTAGCCATGATGCAGTTGCACCTCAGTTCTATCGCTTTATGAAGGATGATAAGAGTTTTGTCATGCTGACTGATACAGGTTATGTTAGTGACCGTATGGCAGGGATTGTCGAGAATGCAGATGGCTATCTTATCGAGTCCAACCATGATGTAGAGATTTTGCGAGCAGGTTCTTACGCTTGGCGACTCAAACAACGAATCCTATCGGATCTCGGTCACCTTTCTAACGAGGACGGTGCCGAAGCTATGATTCGTACCATGGGAAACCGCACTAAGAAAATCTACCTCGGGCATTTATCTAAGGAGAACAATATCAAGGAACTGGCTCATATGACCATGGTCAATCAGCTGGCGCAAGCTGATTTAGGTGTAGGAGTAGACTTTAAGGTTTATGATACCTCACCAGATACCGCAACACCATTAACAGATATATAGAAAGAACGCTAAGAAGGTGTTCTTTTTATATTGACTGAACACCTAAAAAGTAATACAATGGTGTTACCATTAAAAAAGAGAGTGCAAAAGATGACTACTATTACATTAAAAGTTTCTGAAGCTGATAAAACATTTATGAAAGCAATGGCTAAGTTTGAAGGAGTTTCCCTGTCGGAACTTATCCGCACCAAAACTCTTGAAGCTTTAGAAGATGAATACGATGCTCGTGTGGCAGATTTAGCCTATCAAGAGTATTTAGACGACTTGGAAAAAGGAGTTGAACCCATTACTTGGGAAGAAATGATTCATGATTTAGGCTTGGAGGATGAATAATTTGTATAAATTAGTTCCAACAAGACGTTTCATCAAGCAATTGAAAAAATTGGACCGTTATACGCAGAAGCTAATTACAAACTATTTACAAACCAATGTTTTGGAAGACCCAAGACGACACGGAAAGGCTTTGGTTGGTAATCGCGTTGGTCAATGGCGCTATAGAATTGGTAATTATCGAGTTATCGTACAAATTGTAGATGATGAATTAGTCATTGCTACTCTAGAAGTTGGTCATCGGAGAGATATTTATTGAATTAAAGCTGAGTAATAACAGTATAGAAAGTGAGGAGAGTAAAATTTGAAGAAAAAATGGTTTTTTGCAGATTATTATGATACAACAATTATTTTACTTGCTTTAATCTCTGTTATTTTGGTCTTGCTTGGATTTGCTGAGATGATTGATTTAGACAGTCCTCCATACAGTATTATTGACTTACTACTTTGGTTTGTGTTTGTGGTAGATTATGGTTGGCGGTTCTTTTTAAGTAAAGGGAAATGGCGATTCATAATTGAAAATATTTTTGATCTGCTAGCTATCCTTCCTTTAAATGCTATTTTTACAGTGTTTCGATTAGGCCGTATCTTTCGACTAGCAAGACTGACAAAATTATTGAAATTGACTCGTCTTTTAAGAATCGTTGGATTGACTGGCAAGCTGGAAAAGAAGGTAAGCAGACTCTTACGAACAAATGGCTTACTTTATATTCTTTATCTCAATTCCTTTATTGTATTGCTAGGGAGTTCGATTTTATCCGTTGTTGAAGAAAAATCTTTTTCAGAAAGTCTTTGGTGGGCTCTTGTAACTGTAACGACAGTGGGTTATGGGGATATTATTCCTACTTCAATTTTTGGTAAATGGTTAGCTGTCTTATTAATGCTTGTCGGTATTGGAACAATAGGAATGTTAACGAGTGCCTTGACGAACTTTTTTGTAAAAGATAATCCAGATGAACAGATAAAACTTGATAAACTCCAAGATGAATTGTCTAGTCAGAGAATACTACTTGAGAAGCAATCTGAGAAGATAGAAGAACTACATAGAATGATACAAGATTTGCTTGAAAAAACGCAATTTTGACCATTTAAAAACCACTCGATGAGTGGCTTTTTTACAATCCTGCGAAATCTTTGATTTCTTGAGCTGACATTGAAGAGTCGCAACGGACATTGATTTGTCCATCTGCAATGTGAACGAAGCCTGGTACAGTTGGAATTCCATAGCGTGAGCGGAATTCTTGTAACTCATTGAGTTGGCTTGGTTCTTCACTGTTGATGAAGTAGATGTGAGCTTTGGTTTCAGCTACGACACCTGCCAAGGTACCAGCAAATTTACGGCAGTAAGGGCAAGTTTTGCGACCGATAAAGAAGGTTGCAGTTTCTTTTTTATCAAGAGCTTCTTGTGCACGCGCAACTGTAGTGACTTCAAGGTCTTTGATGTTATCTAAAAATTGTTCCATGAGATTACCTCGCTTTCATTGATAAGTCTAGTATGCCATAAAGTTTCTAAAATTGCTTAGATTTGATACGAAAAAAAGATGAGATTGGTTTGTCTCATCTTTTATAGTGTTTTATTTTACAAAAGCATTGATTTCTGCTTCGATATTATCAATTTTAGCTTGTGATTCTTCGTTGGTTTCACCTACAACTGCAATGTAGAACTTGATTTTTGGTTCTGTCCCTGAAGGGCGAACGGCAATCCATGAACCGTCAGCAAGTGTGTATTTCAACACATCACTTGGAGGAGTTGTCAAGTTTGTAACAGTACCGTCAGCAGCAGTAGCTGTTTGAGCTTTGAAGTCTTCTACGACCGTAATAGCTGTTGCGTTCCATTCTTTTGGAGCATTGTTACGGAATTTAGCCATAATCGTTTTGATTTGTTCTGCACCATCGACACCTGAAAGGGTAACAGAGATAGTTTTTTCTGCGTAGTAGCCGTACTCTTTGTAGATTTCTTCGATGCCGTCAGCAAGAGTCAAACCACGTGAACGATAGTAAGCAGCAAGTTCAGCAACCACAAGAACAGCTTGGATAGCATCTTTATCACGTACGAATGGTTTTATCAAGTAACCGAAGCTTTCTTCAAATCCCATCATGTAAGTGTGATTGTGTTTTTCTTCGAATTCTTGGATTTTTTCAGCGATAAATTTGAAACCTGTCAAGACGTTGAACATAGTTGCGCCGTAACTTTCAGCAATCTTCGTTACCAAGTCAGTTGATACGATAGATTTGCAAAGAGCCGCGTTTTCTGGAAGAGTTCCAGCGTTTTTGTGGGCTTCCAAGATGTATTTAGCCATGATAGCACCGATTTGGTTACCTGAAAGGTTGAGGTAGCTACCATCTTTTTGAAGAACTTCAACACCAACACGGTCAGCATCAGGGTCAGTTGCCACAAGAACATCTGCACCAACTTGACGACCAAGTTCTTCAGCAAGGGCAAAGGCTGCTTGGCTTTCTGGGTTTGGAGATTTTACAGTTGAGAAGTCTGGGTCAGCAGTTGCTTGTGCTTCAACGACTTGAACAGAGTCAAATCCTGCTTGGGCAAGAGCACGACGAGCTAACATTTCACCAGTACCATGAAGTGGTGTGTAGACAATCTTCATGTCTTTACCAAATTCTTCAATCAAGGCTGGGTTGATGTTTACGTCTTTGACTTCTTTGAGGTATTCTACGTCAACAGCTTCGCCGATAACTTCAATCAAGCCAGAAGCTTTTTCAGTTTCCACATCAGCAACTTCAACTGCAAATGGGTTTTCGATTGTACGGATATAAGTAGTCAAAGCGTCCGCGTCGTGTGGAGGCATTTGTCCACCGTCTTCACCGTAAACTTTGTAACCGTTAAATGGAGCAGGGTTGTGGCTGGCTGTGACCATGATACCTGCGAAACAGTTGAGGTGACGAACTGCAAATGAGAGTTCCGGAGTTGGACGAAGGCTTTCAAATACGTAAGATTTGATGCCGTGTTTAGCAAGAACTGCCGCAGATTCAAAGGCAAACTCAGGTGAGAAGTGACGGCTATCGTAGGCAATTGCCACACCACGTTCTTTTTCATTTCCACCTTTTGACTCAATCAAACGAGCCAATCCTTCAGTAGCTTGGCGAACAACGTAGATGTTGATGCGGTTTGTACCAGCACCAATCAGGCCACGCATACCTGCAGTACCAAATTCAAGGTTTGTATAGAAGGCATCTTCCTTCGTTTTTTCATCCATATTTTCCAAATCTTGACGAAGGTAGTCAGGAAGCTCCGCAAAATCAACCCATTTCTGGTAATTTTCTTGGTAAGACATTGAAATTCTCCTTTTTGTAAATTGTTTTAACCGTTCACATTATAGCACTTTTTAGCGTTTTAGTAAAACGTTAGCATGAGAGTCACTACTTTAATAAATCATTTTCCTCACGATATCTATCAGATTTAGTTTTCTGGTTTTCTATTGTATAAGCATAGGAAATAGATTTTAAAAAAAACATTTAGTGATTAGTTAGGCATTTATAATTTGTTCCACCAATTTTAGAAAGAATTCTATAATTTTTAGATTTTTTTAAACATTCGGTTTTCTGTTTTGAATATTATTATACCTATGGTATAATATCAGTAATAATAAAAGGAGACATTCTATTATGAAAAAAATTCTTAAGCATTCTGCTTTATTGTTATCAGCTTTAGCACTTGTTGCTTGTGGAACTTCGAAAAAAGCCAGCGACAACGGTACTGCATCAAATTCTAACTTTGAAGTATCTGTTAAAGATGGAATGTTTGTATTGCCTAAGGATGAAAATTCATCTTCAAACTATCTTGCACTTCAAGTAGAAATCAAAAACAATCGTGACAAACAGTTCAGTTTCACTAGCCGCGATATCACTCTTTACAATGAAAAAGATGAAAAAGTAGAACCAATTCAAATGTATGATAGTGACAGTAAAACTAAATTCATGGATTATGGGGATAGTATTTCTAAAGGAAAAAGTGTAGCTGGCTATGTTGTCTATGAAGTTGATAAAAATGCTAAATATGAGCTTCATTTTGCACCTAGCTTCTATGAAGATATCAAAGAAAAATCTAATAAGAATAATGACGTAGCTATCAAAGTTGATCCAAGTAAGTACGAAGATCATATTGATGAAGCTAAAGAAGTAATGAAAAAGTATGTTGATGCGGTCTACCTTGATGGGGAAAGCTCAGGTGGTGGGAAAAAACTAAGCACTACTGACAATAAGGCTAAAGTTGTTCCCCTTGCAGATGATAAAAAATCATCTGATGGTGGAGCTGAATTCACTAATGATGTTAAGGCTGATAGGGAAGAATTCATTAAGAAATTTACAGAATCATTCGGAAAAAGTTTTTATAACTACAAACCTTCAGATTCAGAACTCCGCACCTTTGCTGAAGGATATATCAAAGCTAATGCTAAACGAGCAAAGGTAGAATACAAAGTAAAAACTTATTTGCCTGACTATGCAGTTATCTATGTAAGACCAGAAACAATTGACTTGGATAACTTAAATGTTTATGAACTAAGCCGTAAATTCTACGAAGAAAATAAAGGAAAATATGGTAACTATTCAGAAGCTATGAAAGCTGGTGAGAAGTATATTCTAGAAAATGCTCCAAGCCAATTTGAGTCTACTCCTCTAGATACTAGTGATAGTATGAGAAAAGAGGGGTATGAAATTAAAATGAGTAAAAAAGATGGGAAATGGACCATTGACACTTCTTCTAAGAACTATGATTTAAACGATATGGCTCGCACATTCCGTGGGGGGGTTGGTTATTAATATTAAAAGTTCGAGTTTTAAACTTGAACTTTTTTATTGCATTTGTATAAAATAGAAAAAGATAGTAAAATAGGTTTATGATTATTTTACAAGCTAATAAAATTGAACGTTCTTTTGCAGGAGAGGTTCTTTTTGATAATATCAACCTGCAGGTTGATGAACGAGACAGGATTGCCCTTGTTGGGAAAAATGGAGCAGGTAAGTCTACTCTTTTGAAGATTTTGGTTGGAGAAGAGGAGCCAACTAGTGGAGAAATCAATAAGAAAAAAGATATTTCTCTGTCTTACCTAGCCCAAGATAGCCGTTTTGAGTCTGAAAATACCATCTACGATGAGATGCTTCATGTCTTTGATGACTTGCGTCGTACGGAGAAACAACTTCGTCAGATGGAGCTAGAGATGGGAGAAAAGTCTGGTGAGGATTTGGATAAACTGATGTCAGATTACGACCGCTTATCTGAGAGTTTTCGCCAAGCAGGTGGCTTTACCTATGAAGCTGATATTCGAGCGATTTTAAATGGATTCAAGTTTGACGAGTCTATGTGGCAGATGAAAATAGCTGAACTTTCAGGTGGTCAAAATACTCGTCTGGCTCTTGCTAAAATGCTTCTTGAAAAGCCCAATCTCTTGGTATTGGACGAGCCAACCAACCACTTGGATATTGAAACCATAGCCTGGCTAGAGAATTACTTGGTAAACTATAGTGGTGCCCTCATTATTGTCAGCCACGACCGTTACTTCTTGGACAAGGTTGCGACGATTACGCTGGATTTGACCAAGCATTCCTTGGATCGCTATGTGGGCAATTACTCTCGTTTTGTCGAGTTGAAAGAGCAAAAACTAGCTACTGAGGCAAAAAATTATGAAAAGCAACAGAAGGAAATTGCTGCTCTAGAAGACTTTGTCAACCGCAATCTAGTCCGAGCTTCAACGACTAAACGTGCCCAATCCCGTCGTAAACAACTAGAAAAAATGGAACGTTTGGACAAGCCTGAAGCTGGCAAGAAAGCAGCCAATATGACCTTCCAGTCGGAAAAAAGCTCTGGTAATGTTGTCTTGACTGTTGAAAATGCGGCTATTGGCTATGACGGGGAAGTACTGTCAGAGCCTATCAACCTAGACCTTCGTAAAATGAATGCTGTTGCTATTGTTGGACCAAACGGCATTGGAAAGTCAACCTTTATCAAATCTATTGTGGAGCAGATTCCTTTTATCAAGGGTGAAAAGCGCTTTGGTGCCAATGTTGAGGTCGGTTACTATGACCAAACCCAAAGCAAGTTGACACCAAGTAATACTGTACTGGATGAACTCTGGAATGATTTTAAGCTGACGCCAGAAGTTGAAATTCGTAATCGTCTTGGTTCCTTCCTTTTCTCAGGAGATGATGTTAAAAAATCAGTCGGCATGTTGTCTGGGGGCGAGAAAGCTCGTTTGCTTTTGGCTAAATTGTCTATGGAAAACAACAACTTCTTGATTCTGGATGAGCCGACCAACCACTTGGATATTGATAGCAAGGAAGTGTTGGAAAATGCCCTGATTGACTTTGATGGAACTCTTCTATTCGTCAGCCATGACCGTTACTTTATCAATCGTGTGGCAACTCATGTTTTGGAATTGTCTGAGAATGGCTCGACTCTCTACCTTGGAGACTACGACTACTATGTTGAGAAGAAAGCAGAAGTAGAAATGACTCAGGCTTTGGAAGCTTCAACTAGCAATCAAGTAAAAGAAGCAAGTCCAGTCAATGACTACCAAGCCCAGAAAGAAAGTCAAAAAGAGGTTCGCAAACTCATGCGACAAATTGAAAATCTAGAAGCTGAAATAGAAGAGTTAGAAAGTCAAAGCCAAGCCATTTCTGAACAAATGTTGGGAACAAACGATGCAGGTAAACTCATGGAATTGCAGGCTGAGCTGGACAAAATCAGCCACCGTCAGGAAGAAGCCATGCTTGAATGGGAAGAATTATCAGAGCAGGTGTAAAGATGGAACATCTTGGAAAAGTATTTCGTGAATTTCGAACAAGTAGAAATTATTCTTTAAAGGAGGCGGCAGGGGAGTCCTGTTCAACCTCCCAGTTATCTCGATTTGAGCTTGGGGAGTCTGATATAGCAGTTTCACGTTTCTTTGAGATTTTGGATAACATTCATGTCACAATCGAAAATTTCATGGATAAGGCTAGGGATTTCCATTATCATGAACATGTTGCCATGATGGGACAAATTGTGCCCCTTTACTATTCAAATGATATTGCAGGTTTTCAAAAGCTTCAAAGAGAACAACTTGAAAAGGCTAAGAGTTCGACGAATCCCCTTTATTTTGAGCTGAACTGGATTTTGCTACAAGGTCTGATTTGTCAAAGAGATTCGAGTTATCATATGGAGCAGGATGATTTAGATAAGGTAGCAGATTATCTCTTTAAGACAGAAGAATGGACCATGTATGAGTTGATTCTTTTCGGGAACCTCTATATTTTCTACGATGTGGACTATGTCACTCGGATTGGTAGAGAAGTTATGGAGAGGGAGGGATTTTATCAAGAAATTGGTCGCCATAGAAAACTGGTCTTGATTTTAGCCCTTAATTGTTACCAGCATTGTTTAGAGCATCTTTCTTTCGAAAATGCAAGCTATTTTGAGACTTATACAGAGAAGATTATTGGTAAAGGGATCAAACTGTATGAGCGTAATATTTTCCATTATCTAAAAGGCTTTTCCTTGTACCAAAAAGGACAGTGTAAAGAAGGCTGTAAGCAGATGCAAGAGGCCTTGCGTATTTTTGACCTACTAGGTCTTCCAGAGCAAGTAGCCTACTATCAAGAACACTACGAAAAATTTGTCAAAGATTAATTTTCCCAAATAAGGGAAAAAATAAAAAGCTCCTTTCAGTTTTGATACAATAGTTTCAAAATTTGAGAGGAGTTTTTATATGAATCGCTATGCAGTACAGTTGATTAGCCGTGGATCTGTTAACAAGATAGGGAATATGCTCTATGATTATGGAAATAGTGTTTGGTTGGCTTCCATGGGGACTATCGGGCAGACTGTTTTAGGAATGTACCAGATTTCTGAACTCGTCACATCTATTCTCGTAAATCCTTTTGGCGGAGTCATTTCAGACCGTTTTTCTCGTCGTAAGATTTTAATGGCGGCAGACCTTGTTTGTGGAATTCTTTGTCTGGCTATTTCTTTCATAAGGAATGATAGCTGGATGATTGGGGCTTTGATTTTTGCCAACATTGTTCAGGCTATTGCTTTTGCCTTTTCTAGACCTGCAAATAAGGCCATTATCACAGAATTAGTAGAGAAGGATGAACTGGTCCTCTACAATTCTCGTTTGGAGTTGGTCTTGCAGGTTGTCAGTGTGAGTTCCCCTGTACTCTCTTTTCTGGTTTTACAATTCGCAAGTCTCCATCTGACGCTCTTACTAAATGCTTTGACTTTTTTTATAGCATTTGTTCTAGTGGCCTTACTTCCAAAAGAAGAACCAATGGTTCAAGATAAGAAACCTTTTACTGGGAAAGATATTTTTGCGGATATCAAAGATGGCTTGCACTATATCTGGCATCAAAAAGAGATTTTCTTTCTTCTGTTAGTGGCTTCCAGCGTTAATTTCTTTTTTGCGGCTTTTGAGTTTTTGCTTCCTTTTTCAAATAAACTATATGGAGTAGAAGGAGCTTATGCGACTATCTTAACCATGGGTGCGATTGGCTCAATTATAGGAGCACTGATAGCAAATAAATTTAAATCAAGTATGAATACACTTTTGTTCTTATTGATTTTAACAGGAGTAGGAGTTTTCATGATGGGTTTGCCACTACCCAATATTTTAGCCTTTTCTGGAAACCTGATTTGTGAACTCTTTATGACGATTTTCAATATTCACTTTTTTACACAGGTACAAACCAAGGTTGAAGGGGAATATCTGGGAAGAGTTCTCAGTTCGATTTATACCTTAGCTATACTATTTATGCCCCTAGCAACAGGTTTAATGACCTTGCTTCCAAGTATCCATCTTTATTCTTTCTTGATTATTGGACTTGGAGTTGTAGCCTTATCTTTCTTAGCTCTCGGATATGTTCGAACTCATTTTGAAAAAGAGACATAAGTTTGCTTGGACTTCAAAAATAATTCCAATCTAAGTATTTTTTCCGCCCTTCTCGTTTGTGAGGAGGGCTTAGTTTATGGTAAAATGGTTTTATGAATAAAAGAATGAATGAGTTAGTCGCCTTGCTCAATCGCTATGCGACTGAGTACTATACCAGCGATAATCCGTCGGTTTCAGACAGTGAGTATGACCGCCTTTACCGTGAGTTGGTTGAGTTGGAGGATGCCTATCCAGATCAAGTGTTAGCAGACAGTCCGACCCACCGTGTTGGTGGCAAGATTTTAGATGGTTTTGAAAAATACAGTCATCAGTATCCTCTTTATAGTTTGCAGGATGCTTTTTCACGTGAGGAGCTTGAAGCTTTTGATGCGCGTGTTCGTAAGGAAGTTGCCCATCCGACCTATATTTGTGAGCTGAAAATCGATGGCTTATCTATCTCGCTTACTTATGAAAAGGGGGTTCTAGTTGCAGGTGCAACACGTGGAGATGGTTCAATTGGTGAAAATATCACAGAAAACCTCAAGCGTGTTAAGGATATTCCTTTGACTTTGCCAGAAGAACTAGATATTACAGTTCGTGGGGAATGTTATATGCCACGCGCTTCTTTTGACCAGGTCAACCAAGCTCGCCAAGAAAATGGAGAGCCTGAATTTGCCAATCCTCGTAATGCGGCAGCAGGAACACTACGTCAGCTGGATACAGCAGTAGTAGCCAAGCGCAATCTTGCAACGTTTCTCTATCAAGAAGCCAGCCCTTCAACTCGTGATAGTCAAGAAAAGGTTTTGAAGCACCTTGAACAACTTGGTTTTGTGGTCAATCCTAAGCGAATCTTGGCTGAAACCATAGATGAGATCTGGGATTTTATTCAAGAGGTAGGACAGAAACGGGACAATCTTCCCTATGATATCGATGGAGTGGTAATTAAGGTCAACGACCTAGCAAGTCAAGAAGAACTTGGTTTTACCGTTAAAGCTCCAAAGTGGGCAGTGGCTTACAAGTTTCCTGCTGAAGAAAAAGAAGCTCAACTACTCTCAGTTGACTGGACAGTTGGCCGTACGGGTGTTGTAACCCCGACTGCCAATCTGACCCCTGTTCAGCTTGCTGGGACAACTGTTAGCCGTGCGACTCTACACAATGTGGATTATATTGCTGAAAAAGATATCCGCAAAGACGACACGGTTATCGTTTATAAGGCTGGAGATATTATCCCTGCCGTTTTACGTGTAGTAGAGTCCAAACGGGTTTCTGAAGAAAAACTATATATCCCTACAAACTGTCCAAGTTGTAACTCTGGCTTGCTGCACTTTGAAGATGAAGTGGCTCTGCGTTGTATCAATCCGCGTTGCCCTGCTCAAATCATGGAAGGTTTGATCCACTTTGCCTCTCGAGATGCCATGAATATCACAGGCCTTGGGCCATCTATTGTTGAGAAGCTATTTGCTGCAGATCTAGTCAAGGATGTGGCAGATATTTACCGTTTGAAAGAAGAAGATTTCCTCCTTTTAGAGGGGGTTAAGGAAAAGTCCGCTGCTAAACTGTATCAGGCTATCCAAGCATCTAAGGAAAATTCTGCCGAGAAGCTCTTGTTTGGTTTGGGAATTCGCCATGTCGGCAGTAAGGCCAGTCAGCTTTTACTTCAACATTTTCATTCAATTGAAAATCTGGCTCAGGCAGATCCAGATGAAGTGGCTAGTATTGAAAGTTTAGGTGGCGTGATTGCCAAGAGTCTTCAAACTTATTTTGCGACAGAAGGCTCTGAAATTCTCCTCAGAGAATTGAGAGAAGCTGGGGTCAATCTGGACTATAAAGGTCAGACAGTAGTTGCGGATGCAGCCTTGTCAGGTTTGACAGTGGTATTGACTGGAAAATTAGAACGTCTCAAACGCTCAGAAGCTAAAAGTAAACTCGAAAGCTTGGGAGCTAAAGTAACAGGTAGTGTTTCTAAAAAGACCGACCTCGTCGTTGCAGGTGTAGATGCTGGAAGTAAACTGCAAAAAGCAAAAGAACTTGGTATCGAAGTTCGAGATGAAGAATGGCTAGAAAGCTTGTAATAATCGTTTAAAATCAGAGTTTAGATAATATGACTATGTTTTTTAATCGGTACTAAATCGGTCAAGAATTTATTAGTGAAAATAGAAACAAATTTAGAAGTAAAAAGGAAAAATAAAAAATGTTTAATTACCCTATGCGCATTCATTACCATCGCAAGAATGGAGAATACGACACTTGTTCTTTTGTAAAAAGTCAGGATCAACGAATTGATTTGCTGACCTATAAAGAAGATTATTTTGGTGCCTTATTTAGTTTTGAACACCCAAGTTCTCATGCCTTAGAAAGCCTAAATTTTGTAGTTCACACAGGACAAACCAGTAAAGAATATGCTATCCGTTTTAATCACTATCCTCTTTTAACAGAGGTTTGGATTTTGGAAGGGGATGATAGAATTTATTATTCTGAAAATCCTGCTATTGCCAGTCCTTTCTATAAGAATCAAAATCCTTTTGCCTTTGACAAGGCCATTAATAGTGCTAGTTTTGACCACCATTGGGGTTACCAAGGTGAATTGGGGTGCCGTGTAGAGGATAATCAAGCTCATTTTGCTCTCTGGGCTCCAACAGCGACAGAAGTGCAGGTAGTTGTTTATGAATCTGCCGCTAACAATGCTCCTGTTTGGAAGACTTTTGAGATGGAAAGAGGCAATAGCTACTCTTATAACCATAAAGACAATACAATCGGTGTCTGGAGTTTGGATGTTGTGGAAGATTTGACTGGTAAGGCTTATCAGTATCAAGTCCAATTCCCTCATCATCAAAGTCTTACTCGCGACCCATACACTATCGCAACCAGTCCTGATGGCAAACGATCAGCTATCCTGAACCATGAAGAAAAGCAAGTTGAAAGCTTCGAGGTTAAACACGGTGCTGATGCTACTTGGCGTTTGACAAATCCATGTAAGGCAGTTATTTGTGAAATGCACATTCGTGATTTGACCAAATCACCGACCTCAGGTGTAGATGAACATCTTCGAGGAACTTTCTTAGGTGCTGCTCAGACTGGAACAGTTAACCAGTATGGTCAGTCAACTGCTTTTGATTACATCAAGAAGCTGGGCTACAATTATGTTCAATTGCAACCAATTGCAGACCGTCACAAAGAATATGATGCGGATGGGAATGTAACCTACAACTGGGGTTATGACCCACAAAACTATAATGCACCAGAAACGAGCCTTTCAACCAATCCAGATGATCCAGCTCAGGTTATTCGTGATTTGAAGACCATGGTTCAAGCTTACCACGATGCGGGTATTGGTGTTATTATGGATGTGGTCTATAACCATACCTTCTCAGTTGTTGATGCACCTTTCCAAACAACTGTCCCTGATTACTATTATCGTATGAATCCAGACGGTACCTTCCAGAATGGAACGGGTGTTGGAAATGAAACAGCCAGCGAACATGAAATGTTCCGCAAGTACATGATTGATTCCCTCCTATACTGGGTGCAGGAATACAATATTGATGGCTTCCGTTTTGATTTGATGGGGATTCATGATGTCAAGACCATGCAGATGATTCGTCAGAGCTTGGATGAAATCGACCCTAACATTATCCTCTATGGAGAAGGTTGGGATATGGGAACAGGTCTTGCACCTTATGATAAGGCCAAGAAAGACAATGCCTACCAGATGCCAAATATTGGTTTCTTTAATGACAATCAGCGTGATGCTGTCAAAGGTGGAGAAGTTTATGGTGCTATCAAGTCAGGTTTTGTTAGTGGTGCTGCGACAGAGCCAATTCTAGCCAAAGCAATTCTAGGCAGTCGTGAATTAGGTACTTATACACATCCAAACCAAGTGCTTAACTATGTAGAGGCCCATGACAATTACAATCTTCACGATTTGTTGGCAACTCTTCATCCAGATCAAAATTCCGAGCAAATCATGCGCAAGGTCGAAACTGCCACAGCCATGAATCTACTCATGCAGGGGATGGCCTTTATGGAAATCGGTCAAGAATTTGGTCGTACCAAACTAGTTGCGACTGGTGATAATGGTGAGCTGACCCATGATGATAGAGAGCGTGCTATGAATAGCTATAATGCTCCTGACAGTGTGAACCAAGTGAACTGGGATTTGATTAATGAGCGTCAAGATAGTATTGAGTTTATCCGTCAGATGATTCGATTGAAGACAGAAAGCAGTGCCTTTTCTTACCCAACTTATGATGAGATTTACCATCATGTTTTTGTTCATTCAGCCAACGAACATAGTGGTTGGATTGTCTATGAGATTCAAGGGGAAGAACATTTACTGGTTGTATTTAATGCTAAAGGGCAAGACTTCCAGTTTGAAAATGCTGGAAATCTAGAACTATTGGTGACCAATAGCCATTTAAGTGATAAAGACATGGTTGGTGGCGTCAGTGCCAGCGTTTTTAAAGTTTTGTAGAATAGATTTACAATTTTATTTTTTGTATGATTATATCAGAATATTTTTAAAAAATTAAAGGCTTTTCTATGGGTAGTGATGTTTTTTTTGATTATTTTTTGAAGTCACTTAGGTTTCATCTTGGTGATAGGTGTAAGGATATTGGATTTATAGAGTTTGTTAAAGATGAAAATAATAGTTTTATTATTATAAAGGATTATATTTTAGAATCATTAGTGGTGTTGTCAAATATTTTGAGTAAGGAGAGGATTCTGTTTTCTTGTGGGATTATTAATAGTAAGGGGGGAGTTACTGGAGTAGAAGTATGTATGAATGTATTAGAGTTAGAAAGATTAAATAATTTGTATAAGATATAGTTTTGAAGAATATTAAAAAACATAATGGCAACTGTCTATGTAGGATGTGTGCAGTTTATAGTATCAGTGTTTCCTAACGAAGTAAAGTATAGTGCGTTATACTTTACTTGGAAGTGGTGCCGAAAATATGCTAAACTACTAAAAAAACAATAAAATCAGGAGATTCGTTTCCTGATTTATTTTTTTACTTAAAATTATATTTTTGTTAGCTAAATGACGAACTTTATGATAGTATTATAAAAAAACAATTCGTTTTCAAAGCGTTTCTGAAAATTTCTTGATTTACAAGTGAACACATCAGTGAATTTGTTGAAGACTTTCAAAAGATTTTTTTGCAAATTCCGTAATTTACTTGAATCTTCCCTAAAAAGGTAGTATAATAAATCTATAGAAAACGCTTACAGAAATAGGAGGGTGTATGGATAAGAAAAAAGCTTTAAAAACCTTTATGACAGGTGAAAATTTTCACCTCCAGCACTATCTGGGAGCTCATAGGGAAGAAAAAAATGGAGAGTATGGCTATACTTTTCGTGTGTGGGCGCCTAATGCTCAGGTTGTTCACTTGGTAGGGGATTTCACTAATTGGGTTGAAAATCAAATTCTGATGGAACGGAATGAATTTGGAGTCTGGGAAGTCTTTACCAGTCTTGCTCAAGAAGGCCAAATTTATAAGTACCATATCACACGTGCAAATGGTCATCAGCTGATGAAGATTGACCCTTTGGCTGTACGGTATGAGGCACGACCTGGGACTGGTGCTATTTTAACAGATATTCCAGAAAAGAAATGGAAGGATGGTCTCTGGCTAGCCCGTAGAAAACGCTTGAGCTTTGAAGAGCGTCCTGTCAATATTTACGAGGCTCATGCTGGCTCTTGGAAGAGAAATCCTGATGGCAGCCCCTATAGTTTTGCTCAATTGAAAGATGAACTTATTCCTTACTTGGTTGAGATGAACTATACTCACATTGAGTTTATGCCTTTGATGTCTCACCCACTCGGTTTGAGTTGGGGTTATCAGCTTATGGGTTACTTTGCTCTAGAGCATGCCTATGGTCGTCCTGAAGAGTTTCAAGAGTTTGTAGAGGAATGTCACTTAAACAATATCGGAGTCATTGTAGACTGGGTACCTGGTCACTTTACTATCAATGATGATGCCTTGGCCTATTATGATGGAACACCGACTTTTGAATACCAAGATCATAATAAGGCTCATAACTACGGTTGGGGAGCACTCAATTTTGACCTTGGAAAGAATGAAGTTCAGTCATTCTTGATTTCAAGTATCAAACATTGGATTGAATTTTACCATTTGGACGGTATTCGAGTGGATGCAGTTAGCAACATGCTCTATCTTGATTACGATGATGCACCATGGACACCTAACAAGGATGGTGGCAATCTCAACTATGAGGGTTATTATTTCTTAAAACGTTTGAATGATGTGATTAAACTAGTTCATCCAGACGTTATGATGATAGCTGAGGAAAGTTCATCAGCTACTCAGATTACTGACACTAAGGATTCAGATGGTCTTGGCTTCGACTACAAATGGAATATGGGGTGGATGAATGACATTCTCCGTTTCTATGAAGAAGATCCGATTTATCGTAAATACGACTTTAACTTGGTGACTTTCAGCTTTATGTATGTCTTCAAAGAGAATTATCTCTTACCATTCTCACACGATGAAGTGGTTCATGGCAAGAAGAGTATGATGCACAAGATGTGGGGAGATCGCTACAATCAATTCGCAGGCTTGCGCAATCTCTACACTTACCAAATTTGTCACCCAGGTAAAAAATTGCTCTTCATGGGTAGTGAATATGGGCAATTCCTAGAATGGAAATCTGAAGAACAGCTGGAATGGTCTAACCTAGAAGATCCAATGAATGCTAAGATGAAGTATTTCACTTCTCAGCTAAACCAGTTTTACAAAGACCACCGCTGTCTGTGGGAAATCGATACCAGCTATGATGGTATTGAAATCATCGATGCGGATAATCGAGATCAGAGTGTTCTTTCCTTCATCCGTAAGGGTAAGAAGGATGATATGTTAGTCTGTATCTTTAATATGGCACCTGTTGAACGAAAAGATTTTACAATCGGACTTCCTGTTGCAGGGATTTACGAAGAAGTCTGGAATACTGAGTTAGAAGAGTGGGGAGGCGTTTGGAAAGAACACAATCAAACTGTGCAAACGCAAGAAGGTCTATGGAAAGATTATGAGCAGACCTTGACCTTTACCCTACCGGCTATGGGAGCAAGTGTTTGGAAAATCAAACGTCGCTTGAAACCTACTAAAACCGTCACAAGTAAAAACCAAAAAGGAGTAGAAAATGAAGAATGAAATGTTAGCTTTGATTCTTGCCGGTGGGCAAGGAACTCGTCTCGGTAAACTCACTCAAAGCATTGCAAAACCAGCTGTGCAATTTGGTGGGCGCTACCGTATCATTGACTTTGCTCTTTCAAACTGTGCCAACTCAGGCATCAACAATGTTGGAGTCATTACACAGTACCAACCACTTGCTCTCAACAACCATATTGGGAACGGTTCAAGCTGGGGACTAGATGGTATCAATTCTGGTGTCTCTATTCTTCAACCTTATTCTGCAAGTGAAGGAAATCGTTGGTTTGAGGGGACTAGCCACGCTATTTACCAAAATATCGACTATATCGATAGTGTTAATCCTGAGTATGTCTTGATTCTGTCTGGGGACCACATCTACAAAATGGACTATGATGATATGCTCCAGTCACACAAGGACAATAACGCCAGTTTGACAGTAGCAGTTCTTGATGTTCCTCTGAAAGAAGCTAGCCGTTTTGGTATCATGAACACAGATGCCAATAACCGCATTGTTGAATTTGAAGAAAAACCAGCTCAACCTAAATCTACCAAAGCTTCTATGGGAATCTATATCTTTGATTGGCAACGTCTGCGTAATATGCTCGTTGCTGCTGAAAAGAGCAATGTCGATATGTCAGACTTTGGTAAGAATGTCATTCCAAATTACCTTGAGTCAGGTGAAAGTGTCTATGCCTATGAATTTAATGGTTACTGGAAAGATGTTGGTACGATTGAATCGCTTTGGGAAGCTAACATGGAATATATTTCACCAGAAAATGCCTTGGATAGCCGTAACCGTCAATGGAAGATTTACTCAAGAAACTTGATTTCACCACCAAACTTCCTTGGTGCAAATGCTCACGTGGAAGATTCCTTGGTTGTTGATGGCTGTTTCGTAGATGGAACTGTTAAACATTCTATCCTCTCAACAGGTGCGCAGGTTCGCGAAGGGGCAGAAGTAGTAGATTCAGTTATCATGAGTGGTGCAATTGTTGGTCAGGGAGCTAAAATCAAACGTGCCATTATTGGTGAAGGTGCAGTTATTTCTGATGGTGTCGAAATTGATGGAACAGAAGAAGTACAGGTTGTAGGATATGATGAAGTAGTGGGGGTAGCAACAGATGAAGATTGATAAATATTCTGCCATTTTAGGAAACACAGTTGGTTTTCATGATATGTCAACACTGACAGACCACCGTCCAGTAGCTAGTTTGCCATTTGGTGGTAAATATCGCTTGATTGACTTCCCGCTTTCAAGTCTTGCTAATGCTGGTGTCCGTAGTATTTTTGGTATTTTCCAACAAGACAATATCAGTTCAGTCTTTGACCATATCCGTTCTGGTCGTGAGTGGGGCTTGTCAACTCTTCTTAGCCACTACTATCTAGGTATTTACAATACCCGTGTGGAAAGTAGTACAGTTGGAAAAGAATACTACCAACAGCTTCTTACTTATTTGAAACGTTCTGGCTCAAACCAAACAGTATCACTTAACTGTGATGTTTTGATTAATATTGATCTGAACCAAGTATTCCACCTACACAGTGCAAATAAGGGGCCTATCACTGTAGTTTATAAAAAACTACCTAAAAAAGATATTTCAGAAGTAAATGCAATCTTGGAAGTGGATGAAACAGACCATGTTCGTTCTCACAAACTCTTTGATAGTAAATCAACAGATGAAGTTTACAATATGTCTACAGATATCTTTGTCGTTGATACACCGTGGTTGATTGAACGCTTAGAAGAAGAAGCTAAGAAAGAACATCCAGAGAAATTGCGTTATGTTTTACGGGATTTAGCTGCAAAAGAAGGGGCTTTTGCCTACGAGTACACAGGTTATCTAGCAAATATTCATTCTGTAGAGTCTTATTACCAAGCTAATAAAGATATGCTTGAATCACAAAAATTCTACTCTCTCTTCTCACCAAATCAAAAGATTTATACAAAGATCAAGAATGAAGAACCGACCTACTATGCTAACACATCGAAGGTAAGCACGTCTCAGTTTGCTTCTGGTAGTATCATTGAGGGGGAAGTGGCTAATTCTGTTCTATCACGTAATATTCATGTGCATAAGGATAGCTTGGTTAAAGATAGCATCTTATTCCCTCGTGTTGTTATTGGAGAAGGTGCTCAGGTAGAATATGCTATTTTGGACAAGGGTGTTGAAGTTGCGGATGGCGTTGTGATCCGTGGAACTGCAGAACATCCAGTCGTCGTTAAGAAAGGTGCTAAAGTAACAGAGGATATTCATTCATGAAAATTTTATTTGTAGCAGCGGAGGGTGCACCCTTTTCAAAAACAGGTGGTTTGGGAGACGTCATTGGCGCTCTTCCTAAATCACTAGTAAAAGCGGGACATGAAGTTGCAGTAATTCTCCCCTACTATGACATGGTAGAGGCTAAATTTGGAAATCAGATTGAAGATGTTCTTCATTTTGAGGTGAGTGTTGGTTGGCGCAGACAGTATTGTGGAATTAAGAAAACAGTATTAAATGGTGTAACCTTCTACTTTATTGACAATCAATATTATTTCTTCCGTGGTCATGTTTACGGTGATTTTGATGACGGAGAACGCTTTGCCTTTTTCCAACTGGCAGCCATTGAGGCTATGGAAAGGATTGACTTTATTCCTGATCTTCTCCATGTTCATGACTACCATACAGCTATGATTCCTTTCTTGTTGAAGGAAAAATACCGTTGGATTCAAGCATATCAAGGAATAAAAACTGTTTTAACCATTCATAACTTGGAATTCCAAGGACAATTTTCAGAAGGAATGTTGGGTGATTTGTTTGGAGTTGGCTTTGAACGATACGCTGATGGCACCCTTCGATGGAACAACTGTCTGAACTGGATGAAGGCAGGTATTCTCTATGCGGATCGTGTTTCAACAGTTTCACCTAGCTATGCTCATGAAATTATGACCAGTCAATTCGGATGTAACTTGGATCAAATTCTTCGAATGGAGTCTGGTAAGGTATCTGGGATCGTGAATGGGATTGATGCTGACCTTTATAATCCTCAGACGGATGCCCTATTAGACTATCATTTTAATCAGGAAGATTTGTCTGGTAAAGCCCAGAATAAGGCAAAATTGCAAGAAAGAGTTGGCTTACCCGTTAGGGCTGATGTTCCACTGGTGGGAATTGTTTCTCGTTTGACACGTCAAAAAGGTTTTGATGTGGTGGTCGAAAGTCTACACCATATCTTGCAAAATGATGTTCAGATTGTTCTTTTGGGAACTGGCGATCCAGCATTTGAAGGAGCTTTCTCATGGTTTGCTCAAATCTATCCAGACAAGCTATCAGCAAATATCACTTTTGATGTCAAACTAGCTCAAGAAATCTACGCTGCTTGTGACCTCTTCCTCATGCCGAGTCGTTTTGAACCGTGTGGCTTGTCTCAGATGATGGCTATGCGTTACGGAACCTTGCCATTAGTCCATGAAGTTGGTGGCTTGCGAGATACCGTTAAAGCCTTTAATCCAATCGAAGGAAGTGGTACTGGTTTTAGCTTTGACAATCTATCTCCTTATTGGTTAAATTGGACTTTCCAAACAGCATTGGACTTGTATAGACACCATCCTGACGTTTGGAGAAATCTACAAAAACAAGCTATGGAGTGTGATTTCTCATGGGATACAGCCTGCAAGTCATACCTAGACTTGTACCAAAGCTTAGTTAACTAATAGATAAAATCGTATGATCACTTCATACGATTTTTAGGCTATTTAGAAAGGAGAACTGATGTCTCAAGTAAAAGGCTTGTGTGTCATGGATGTTGATGGGACCTTAATCCTAGAAGAAGTGATTGATTTGTTGGGAAGAGAGGTAGGTCGTGAGGAGGAAATTTCGCAGATTACAAGTCAGGCAATGCGAGGAGAGTTAGACTTTGAAAGCAGTTTAAGAAAAAGAGTGTCCTTGCTGGAAGGTCTTCCTGTTTCGATTTTTGATAAAGTCTTCAACACTATTCATCTAACGCCAAATGCCCAGAAATTTATCTCTATTCTCCAAAAGAATGGCATCCTAGTTGGTCTGGTGTCTGGTGGTTTTACACCAATAGTTGAGAGATTAGCAAAATCTCTTGGAATTGCCTATTTCTCTGCCAACCAACTTGAAGTCAAAGATGGTCTTCTAACAGGAAAATTAGTTGGACAAATTATCAATCCCCAGGTTAAAAAAGAGACTCTGGAACAATGGAGAAAGGAACTAAAACTTTCTAAAGAAAGAACGATTGCAATCGGAGATGGGGCAAATGACCTATTAATGCTAAAGTCGGCGGGACTTGGAATCGCCTTTTGTGCCAAAGAAGTGCTGAAACAAGAAATACCGAATCATGTTGACAAGAGGAATTTTTTAGAAGTTCTACCTTTGATGGACTGTTTAGAATGAGGGAAAATATGAAGATTGTAATTGCACCAGATTCATTTAAGGAAAGCTTGGCAGCTCAACAGGTAGCTGAAGCGATAAAAAGAGGCTTCCAACAATCGATAGCAGATGTAGACTGTCTCCTCTGCCCTGTTGGTGATGGTGGCGAAGGTACAGTAGATTCTATTCGACATTCTATTGACCTTGAAGAAAAATGGATCAAAGTGACAGGAACTTTTGGACAAAAAGAAGCCATGCGCTATTTTCAAAAAAGTCAACTGGCGCTATTTGAAGTTGCCGACTTGGTTGGCCTTGAAAAGATTCCGCTAGAGAAACGAAATCCACTTAAAATCCAAACTCGTGGTATTGGAGAGTTGATTCGTTATCTCATTGCTCAAGGGATTAAAGAAATCTATATCGGTGTTGGTGGTACGGCCAGTAATGACGGAGGACTGGGGATTGCTGCTGGTTTAGGTTATCAATTTTATGATAGGGACGGAAATGTCTTGCCGGCTTGCGGTCAATCCTTATTGAACTTAGCTTCTGTTTCAACAGAAAATCACTATGAAATTCCTGAAGATGTTAAAATTCGTATTTTAGCAGATGTCGCGAGTCCCTTATGTGGTCCTCAAGGAGCGACTTACACTTTTGGCAAACAAAAAGGTTTACATCCTACTATGTTTGCAGTCGTAGATCAGGCAATCCAAGATTTTTATGAAAAAGCCTCACCTGTAACATTGGAAATTAAAGGAGCAGGAGCTGGGGGAGGCATTGCGGGCGGTTTGTGTTCCTTTGCTCAGGCAAGTATCGTATCTGGAATTGATACCTGCTTGAACTTAATTAACTTTGATAAGAAAGTTTCAGATGCTGACTTGGTAGTTGTAGGAGAAGGAAGGCTAGATCGTCAAAGTTTAGCAGGTAAAGCACCTATAGGTGTTGCAAAAAGAACCCCTGTCGGAGTTCCTGTCATTGCTATTTGTGGTAGTCTTGCTGAAGATTTACCTTCCCTACCATTTGAAAATATCCAAGCGGCTTTTTCAATTTTGGAGAAAAGTGAACCTCTAGAAGATAGTTTGAAAAATGCCCGTCTCTATTTGGAGCACACGGCTGCCAATATAGGGCATTTATTAAATATGCACAAGATTTAGCCAAACCATTTCTTCCAGATGGATGTTTTGGCTGGTTCTTCCTTTTTATCTTCCCAAAGTTTTGCAAAAGCAAGTCGAAGGTCCTTTTCTTCTACTTGTACTGGTGCATTGCTATGAATAATCAGGCCAAAAGGAGAAGAAGTATGCTCTTCAGATACAATGGTAGCTTGACTATCAGTTTCTTTAGCTTCTTTTAAGTAGAAAACTTGCTTGTCAAATTCGATATTTGGTGAAATCTTCACAAATAGTGGCTCTGCTTTTTCCTGAAGGTTTTCTAAAATAGATAAAAAACCTTTTTCTAACTGAGGGCTATTTGCAGTATCAATATCTGCATATCCAAGAACTCTTTCCTCAAAAGTGCCAAGATAGCGTCTTTGCTCATCTGGATTTAATTTTGCTCCACCATGAGCTTTTTCAAGTAATTGTTTTGATAAATCTGTCATGAAAACAGTATATCATAAAAGTTAGAATAAAATAGACAAAAGAAAGCGATTACTTTATAAAGTTAAGGAAAATTTGCACAAAGATAACGTTTTTTCTTGAAAAAGGAGGGGTTTTAAGGTATTATAGAGGTGTAAAAAATTTAACTCATAAGGAGAGTAAAAAATGTCAATTATTACTGATGTTTACGCTCGCGAAGTCCTAGACTCACGCGGTAACCCAACACTTGAAGTAGAAGTTTACACTGAATCAGGTGCTTTCGGACGTGGTATGGTTCCATCAGGAGCTTCTACTGGTGAACACGAAGCAGTTGAACTTCGCGACGGTGACAAATCTCGTTACGGTGGTCTTGGTACACAAAAAGCTGTTGACAACGTAAACAACATCATTGCTGAAGCTATCATCGGCTACGATGTACGTGACCAACAAGCTATCGACCGTGCTATGATCGCACTTGACGGTACTCCTAACAAAGGTAAATTGGGTGCAAACGCAATCCTTGGTGTGTCTATCGCTGTAGCTCGTGCTGCTGCTGACTACCTTGAAATCCCACTTTACAGCTACCTTGGTGGATTCAACACTAAAGTTCTTCCAACTCCAATGATGAACATCATCAACGGTGGTTCTCACTCTGACGCTCCAATCGCTTTCCAAGAGTTCATGATCTTGCCAGTTGGTGCGCCAACATTTAAAGAAGCTCTTCGTTACGGTGCTGAAATCTTCCACGCTCTTAAGAAAATCCTTAAATCACGTGGTTTGGAAACTGCCGTAGGTGACGAAGGTGGATTCGCTCCTCGTTTCGAAGGAACTGAAGACGGTGTTGAAACTATCCTTGCTGCGATTGAAGCTGCTGGATATGTTCCAGGTAAAGACGTATTTATCGGATTTGACTGTGCTTCATCAGAATTCTACGATAAAGAACGTAAAGTTTACGACTACACTAAATTCGAAGGTGAAGGCGCTGCTGTTCGTACATCTGCAGAACAAATCGACTACCTTGAAGAATTGGTTAACAAATACCCAATCATCACTATCGAAGATGGTATGGATGAAAACGACTGGGATGGTTGGAAAGCTCTTACTGAACGTCTTGGTAAGAAAGTACAACTTGTTGGTGACGACTTCTTCGTAACAAACACTGACTACCTTGCACGTGGTATCCAAGAAGGTGCTGCTAACTCAATCCTTATCAAAGTTAACCAAATCGGTACTCTTACTGAAACTTTTGAAGCTATTGAAATGGCTAAAGAAGCTGGTTACACTGCCGTTGTATCACACCGTTCAGGTGAAACTGAAGATTCAACAATCGCTGACATCGCAGTTGCAACTAACGCAGGACAAATCAAGACTGGTTCACTTTCACGTACAGACCGTATCGCTAAATACAACCAATTGCTTCGCATCGAAGACCAACTTGGTGAAGTAGCTGAATACCGTGGATTGAAATCATTCTACAACTTGAAAAAATAATCGTTGATTTAACAACGTTTTAAGCCCCTCGGATTTTATCCGAAGGGTTTTTTTTCTGTTCAGGAGGCAAAAAAGGGGCAGTGTTTATGGTATAATAGACAAAAATACGTGAATTAGAAAGAAATTATGCCTAAAGAAATTGATATTGAGTATTACCACCAGCTAGCCTTGCAAAAGCAAAAGGAGCACCGTAAAATTTTAGCAAATCTAAAGAAAAAACCACCAAAAAATCTAGATAAGATAGCTCAACAGATTCACCAAGAAGTTTTTGAGGAGATTGATTGTACGGCCTGTGCCAACTGTTGCAAGACATTGGGGCCTGACTTTAAAGAAGCGGATATTACACGAATCGCCAAGTACTTTAAGATGAAATTACCTGCTTTTGAAGCAGAGTTTTTGCAAGTAGATGAAGATGGTGATAAGGTTTTTAAATCCATGCCTTGTCCCTTTCTAGGAGGAGATAATCTCTGTTCCATCTATGACGTTCGTCCAAAAGCCTGTCGAGAGTTCCCCCATACAGATCGCAAAAAGATCCATCAAATCAACCATTTGACGATTAAGAATACTTTGACCTGTCCAGCAGCCTATCTCTTTGTTGAGAAATTAAAGGATAAGTTATAGAGATTTAAAGGATAAAAAATTTCTAATAATAACTAACAATATGAAGGGAGTACTCCTGTGCCTAGACCGAAAACAAAAGAGGAGCTAGTGCTGGCCTCTAAGGAAAACTATGAAAAGCTCAATCGTTTCATATCCCAACTAAGTGAAGATGAGCTACAGACTCCATTTGATTTTTTAAGAGACCAAAAGAAAAAAGAAGCTCACTGGAAAAGGGATAAGAATCTGCGGGATGTCTTGATTCATCTTTATGAATGGCAGCAGTTACTTTTGACTTGGGTACATTCTAATCAAGAAGGTCACGAAAGACCTTTTCTCCCTGAATCTTATAATTGGAAAACTTATGGAGAAATGAATGTCGCTTTTTGGAAGAAGCACCAGAAAACCTCCTTAGAAGAAGCGACTAGACTCCTAGAACAATCACATAGGGAGATTTTAGAGTTGATAAAAGTTTTTAGCAATGACGAACTCTTTACCAAAGGTGTCTAGAAGTGGACAGGAGGGACAAGTCTAGGTTCCTACTTTGTTAGTAGCACGTCAAGCCACTATGATTGGGCTCTGAAAAAACTCAAAGCTCATCGGAAGAATTGTAAGTCTCATTAGTTCAAGTGACAATGAAATTTAGGAAAGGTTTTTCTAAGTTTAGAATAGCTTAGTTCTCCTTGCTTTTGAGTTATTCTAGCTTTAGAATCCTTCAAAAATTAAAATTTAAAGCAATCAATGGTTTAGAATAGTGCGAAAACATTTAGTTTATAGGAATTCTAGGTCTAGAATTACATGGATATTTATGAGGTTAGGGTATTCGATAGTTAGGATTGTTCTATTCTGAAAGATTTGAGCTGTCAATCTTCTAGAATAGTAGTTTGCCAATGAATTTTGTTGAAAGATTCCTTACCATGCAACGTTAAAGAGGAGAAATCTTATGAAACTCGTATCATCAAATAATTATGCTGCTATTGAGTAAGAAGAGATGAGGTGTCTTGATGGGAGATTATCTCTACATAAAGACGGGGAATGTTACAGTAAACGTAGCTACTGCTTATTTTATGGGAGATCCAATATGTTTAAACTAAGTGATAAAGCCAGAATAATATTTGCTATTATAGGAGCAAGTTCCATATTAGTCAGCATGTATCTTATTCCTCTTATTAAAACTGAGAATAAATTTTGGGAAATAATTTTATTTATATTAGGTGTATTACTAATTGGAATTTCATTACTTATTCCAAAAAAATAAATTTTGGAATAGTATTAGTGAGTAGGTAATCATTTCTTAATAGGATTTTTTAATGCTATTGATGAATGGGATGGAAAAAGTGACAATAAATTAAGAACAGGATGATAGTATTAGGATGGTTATTTTAATTTTGATGGTTGTGGTATTTCTGTATTATGTAATTACAGAGTATTATCAGAATAGTTATATTGACTGTATACTATTTTTAACATTGCTGATTTCTCATTTGATATGGGATTACTATTTTTTACCCATTGACATTTTAGTGGCATTAAGTGGAGTAAATTTGTTGTCAAGATTTTTCAAAAAAAAGAGAAGTCAATAGAGTTGTTAGTGGACTATAAAGATGAAAGGTAAAATGGGGATATTTAAAATGAAACATTTTTTTGCAGGAATTGGTGAGATAAGATTTAGTAATTATCTATTGTCTCTATGTGTAGGACTAGCTCCTCTTTTTCATATCTATGTAATAGGCTCTGAAATGAATTTTGTGAAAATAGTGTTATCTATTTTGGGAATTATATTTGTTTGTATTTTAACTATTGCTCGAATTTATAGAAGATTTTTCTATAATAAAAATAAACTTGACTAGAATAGTATGGATTAGTTAATCAATTGGCTCGATTATTCTTTGTGATACTATACCACTTTTAAGTTTTTACATTAAACAGCTGGCTGAAGTGAAAGTTGTTTATCTTAGAAAGGAAAACTCTCAAATTGTCCTACAAATTTCTACTTTTCGACCTCGACCACACCTTGCTTGATTTTGATGCTGCTGAGGATGTGGCTTTGACACAACTCCTAAAAGAAGAAGGGGTTACAGATATTCAGGCTTATAAAGACTATTACGTTCCTATGAACAAGGCTCTCTGGAAGGACTTGGAGCTGAAGAAAATCAGTAAACAGGAGCTGGTTAACACGCGCTTTTCTCGTTTATTTGGTCATTTTGGACAGGAAAAAGACGGTAGTTTTCTAGCCCAGCGTTACCAATTTTACCTCGCTCAACAGGGACAAACTTTTTCAGGCGCCCATGAACTCTTAGACAACCTCATTGAGCGAGATTATGAGCTATATGCTGCGACAAATGGGATTACTGCCATTCAGACGGGACGTTTGGCTCAATCGGGTCTGGCACCTTATTTCAATCAAGTTTTTATCTCTGAACAGCTGCAAACACAAAAGCCTGATGCTCTCTTTTATGAAAAAATCGGTCAGCAGATTGAAGGTTTTAGCAAAGAAGAGACGCTGATGATTGGAGATTCCCTAACCGCCGACATTCAGGGTGGCAATAATGCTGGAATTGACACTATCTGGTACAATCCTCATCACCTCGAAAATCACACACTAGCCCAGCCGACTTACGAAGTTCATTCTTACCAAGACTTGCTGGATTGCTTAGATAAACTGTAAAAAGTGGTTTCCATAGCCACTTTTTGCTATAATAGAGGCAGTAAAAATGAAGGAGTCGGCTATGGAACACTCGTCTTGGCATGCTTTGATTAAGGCGCAATTACCTGAGGGTTATTTTGGGAAAATCAATCAGTTTATGGAGCAGGTCTATGCTCAGGGTACTGTTTATCCGCCCAAGGAAAAGGTTTTTCAAGCTCTCTTGACAACACCGCTTGAAGAAGTTAAGGTGGTGATTCTAGGGCAAGATCCCTATCACGGGCCAGGTCAAGCGCAGGGCTTGAGTTTTTCTGTACCTGACTCTATTCCAGCACCGCCATCTCTGCAAAATATCTTGACAGAATTGTCAGATGATATCGGCGTTAAGAAATCTCATGATTTGACAGCTTGGGCTGAGCAAGGAGTCTTGCTTCTTAATGCTTGTTTGACGGTTCCTGCTGGACAGGCCAATGGTCATGCTGGTCAGATATGGGAACCTTTTACAGATGCGGTTATTAAGGTTGTCAATAATCTGGATAGACCTGTAGTCTTTGTCCTTTGGGGTTCTTTTGCACGCAAGAAGAAGGCCTTAGTTACCAATCCTCATCACTTGATTATCGAATCAGCCCATCCTAGTCCTTTGTCAGTTTATAGAGGATTTTGGGGTTCCAAGCCTTTTTCCAAGGCCAATGCATTCTTAAAAGAGACAGGACAAGAGCCAATCGATTGGCTTAGATAAGGAGAAAATATGCCTCAGTTAGCGACGATTTGCTACATTGATAACGGAAAAGAACTGCTCATGCTCCATCGTAATAAGAAGCCTAATGATGTCCATGAAGGCAAATGGATTGGTGTGGGTGGTAAGCTAGAGCGAGGGGAGACCCCTCAAGAATGCGCGGCGCGTGAAATCCTCGAAGAAACAGGGCTCAAAGCCAAGCCAGTTCTAAAAGGCGTCATCACTTTTCCTGAATTTACACCAGATTTAGACTGGTACACCTATGTTTTTAAGGTGACAGAGTTTGAGGGGGACTTGATTGACTGTAATGAGGGAACGCTGGAATGGGTTCCCTATGATGAAGTCTTAAGCAAGCCGACTTGGGAAGGTGACCATACCTTTGTTGAGTGGCTTTTAGAGGATAAACCCTTCTTTTCAGCCAAGTTTGTTTATGATGGGGATAAATTGTTGGATACCCAAGTTGATTTCTATGAATAAAGGAGAAAGCAGATGCTACTAATCAAAAATGGTCGTGTAATGGATCCCAAGTCTGGTTTGGATCAAGTTTGTGATGTCTTAGTTCAAGATGGGAAAATTATCAAAATTGCGCCTGAGATTAAAGAAGAAGGAGCAGAGATAATTGATGCTACTGGTCTTGTAGTTGCTCCTGGCTTGGTCGATATTCATGTTCATTTCCGTGAACCTGGTCAAACCCACAAGGAAGATATTCATACGGGTGCCCTAGCAGCCGCTGCAGGTGGTTTTACAACTGTTGTCATGATGGCTAATACCAGTCCAACCATTTCAGACGTGGAGACTTTGCAAGAAGTTCTCCAGTCAGCTGCCAAGGAAAAAATCAATGTCAAGACGGTTGCGACCATTACTAAGAATTTTAATGGCCAAGATTTGACAGACTTTCAGGCACTCTTAGAAGCAGGTGCGGTTGGTTTCTCTGATGACGGTATTCCACTTGAAAGCAGTAAAGTTGTCAAGGAAGCCATGGAGGAAGCTAAAAAGCTTAATACCTTTATTAGTCTCCATGAGGAAGATCCAGGATTGAACGGTGTTCTTGGCTTTAACGAAAATATTGCTAAAGAACATTTCCATATCTGTGGTGCAACTGGGGTGGCTGAGTATGCTATGATGGCGCGTGATGTCATGATTGCCTATGCAACCAAGGCCCATGTTCATATTCAGCATTTGTCTAAGGAAGAAAGTGTTAAAGTAGTGGAGTTTGCTCAAGGATTGGGAGCGCAAGTAACAGCAGAAGTAGCGCCACAGCATTTCTCTAAGACAGAAGCACTTCTTTTGACTCAAGGTAGCAATGCTAAGATGAATCCGCCGCTTCGTTTGGAATCAGACCGTCGTGCTGTTATCGAAGGTCTTAAATCAGGCGTCATCACAGTTATCGCGACTGACCACGCGCCTCATCATGCAGATGAGAAAAACGTTGAGGATATTACCAAAGCGCCATCTGGTATGACTGGTTTGGAAACATCTCTTTCTCTCGGTTTAACTTATTTGGTGGAAGCTGGGGAGTTGAGTTTGATGGAATTACTCGAAAAAATGACATACAACCCATCCAAGCTTTATAACTTTGAAGCAGGTTACTTGGCTGAGAATGGTCCAGCGGACATCACTATTTTTGATGCTAAGGCTGACCGACTTGTGGACTCCCATTTTGCTTCGAAAGCAGCTAATTCACCATTCATCGGTGAAACCTTAAAAGGGCAGGTTAAATATACCATATGTAAGGGACAAATCGTCTATCAAAACTAGGTGGGAGTCTGCTCTGTAAACAAAAAGAATAGAGAGCTTATATGTACCAAACCCATCATTTTAAAGACAAGTTTATCTTATTTTTAAAGATATTTTTCCCTATCCTTATTTATCAATTTGCCAATTATTCTGCCTCCTTTGTTGATACGACTATGACTGGCCAATACAATACCTTGGACTTGGCTGGTGTGTCTATGGCAACCAGTATCTGGAATCCTTTCTTTACATTCCTGACAGGGATTGTTTCAGCCTTGGTGCCCATCATTGGTCACCATCTTGGACGAGGTAAAAGGGAAGAAGTTGCGTCTGATTTTTACCAATTTATCTATTTAGCCTTGGGTCTATCCGTGGTCTTGCTAGGGATGGTATTTTACTTGGCACCACCAATCTTGAATCATATTGGGTTAGAAGTACCAGTGGCGGCAGTAGCGGTTCGCTATCTCTGGTTTTTATCTATCGGGATTATCCCCTTGTTGCTCTTTAGTGTCATTCGTTCCTTGCTGGATTCGCTGGGGTTGACCAAACTGTCTATGTATCTCATGCTTTTGTTACTCCCTCTCAATAGCGGATTTAACTATCTCTTGATTTACGGTGCCTTTGGTGTTCCAGAACTGGGAGGTGCTGGTGCTGGTTTAGGAACATCCTTGGCCTACTGGGTCTTGCTTGGGATTTCTGTTCTAGTTTTATTTAAACAGGAGAAGCTCAAAGCCTTACACCTTGAGAAACGAATTCCTCTTAATATGGATAAAATTAAGGAAGGAGTTCGCTTAGGTCTGCCTATTGGGGGAACTGTCTTTGCCGAAGTGGCTATCTTTTCTGTGGTTGGTTTGATTATGGCGAAGTTCTCATCCTTGATTATTGCTAGTCACCAGTCAGCTATGAATTTTTCATCTCTCATGTATGCTTTCCCTATGAGTATCTCATCGGCTATGGCTATTGTTGTTTCCTATGAAGTGGGAGCCAAGCGATTTGATGATGCTAAAACCTATATTGGTCTAGGAAGATGGACTGCCCTCATTTTTGCGGCCTTCACCTTAACCTTCCTTTATATCTTTAGAGGAAATGTGGCCAGTCTTTATGGTAACGACCCAGAATTCATCAATTTGACAGCGCGCTTTTTAACTTATAGTCTTTTCTTTCAGTTAGCAGATACCTTTGCGGCACCGCTCCAGGGAATTTTACGGGGCTATAAGGATACCGTTATTCCTTTTTACCTTGGTTTGATTGGTTACTGGGGGGTGACACTCCCAGTAGCTATGGTATTCGACTCTCTAACAGATTTTGGAGCTTATTCTTACTGGATTGGTTTGATTATTAGTCTAATCGTGAGTGGGGAGCTCTACCGTTGGCGTTTGACAGTGATTATGAAGAAATTTGAATTTTTAGCAAAATTCAAACGATAAAAAGTTTGTGAAAAAATATTCTTTATAAGAAAATCCCTTGTTTTCATGGGGTTTTCTTTTTTATTTTGTGAAATTTTCTTTAGAAAAACTTTGACAGTATTTGCCAAAAACGGTAAAATAGTAAGGTAAGAAGAAACTTAGAAAGGCAAGAAGATGTTAACTTTAGATAAAAATCTTTTGCTAGAGATGTTCCGTAAGATGGAAGAAATCCGTCGTATGGACTTAAAAATTGCACAATTAGTAAAGAAAGGGAAAGTGCCAGGAATGACGCACTTTTCTGTTGGAGAAGAGGCAGCTAACGTGGGTGCTATGTTGGCTCTCAATCCAGATGATCTGATCACCTCAAACCACCGTGGTCACGGACAAGCTATTGCCAAAGGGATTGACCTCAACGGAATGATGGCTGAAATCCTTGGTAAATACACTGGAACCTGTAAAGGTAAAGGTGGATCTATGCATATCGCCGACCTTGATGCTGGTAACCTAGGTGCCAATGGTATCGTAGGTGGTGGTATGGGAATCGCTGTTGGTGCAGCCCTCAGTCAGCAAATGCAACATACTGGAAAAATCGTTGTCTGCTTCTTTGGAGATGGTGCGAGCAACGAAGGTGTTTTCCACGAAGCAGTGAACATGGCTTCTATCTGGAACCTGCCAGTCATTTTCTATTGCATTAACAACGGTTATGGAATCTCTGCTGATATTAAGAAAATGACCAATGTAGAACATATCCATCAACGTAGCGCCGCTTATGGAATTCCTGGAATGTTCATCGAAGACGGAAATAATGTCATCTTTGTCTACGAAGGATTTAAGAAAGCTGTTGATCATGTTCGCAGTGGCAATGGTCCAGTCTTGATTGAAAGTGTAACTTATCGCTGGCTTGGTCACTCATCATCTGACCCTGGTAAATATCGTACACGTGAAGAAGTGGAATTGTGGAAACAAAAAGACCCAATCGAAAACCTTCGCAAGTACCTCATTGAAAACACTATTGCAAGTGCCGAAGAATTGGAAGAAATCCAAGCGCAAGTCAAGGAAGCAGTAGAAGCTTCTGTTAAATTTGCAGAGGAAAGCCCATTCCCGCCGCTTGAATCAGCATTTGAAGATATTTACGCAGACTAAGGAGAAAGAGATAAAATGGAAACAAAAACAATGTCCTTCCGTGACACCATTATCCTTGCTATGTCTGAGGAAATGCGTCGCGACGAAAATGTGTTCTTGATGGGAGAAGATGTCGGTGTCTTCGGAGGAGACTTCGGTACTTCTGTTGGAATGCTTGAAGAATTTGGTCCAGAACGTGTTCGTGACTGTCCTATTTCTGAAGCTGCCATCTCTGGAGCAGCAGCAGGAGCAGCCATGACAGGACTTCGCCCAATCGTCGATATGACCTTCATGGACTTCTCGGTTATTGCCATGGACAATATCGTTAACCAAGCCGCTAAAACACGTTATATGTTTGGTGGTAAAGGTCAGGTTCCAATGACTGTCCGTTGTGCAGCAGGTAACGGAGTTGGTTCTGCAGCCCAGCACTCGCAATCACTAGAGTCTTGGTTTACTCACATTCCAGGACTTAAGGTTGTAGCACCAGGTACACCTGCGGATATGAAAGGACTACTCAAGTCTTCTATCCGTGATAATAACCCTGTTATCATTCTTGAGTACAAGTCAGGATTTAACCAAAAAGGGGAAGTACCAGTTGATCCAGACTACACGATCCCACTTGGGGTTGGCGAAATTAAACGTGAAGGTACGGATGTAACAGTTGTTACTTACGGAAAAATGCTTCGCCGTGTGGTTCAAGCTGCTGAAGAATTAGCAGAAGAAGGCATTTCAGTTGAAATTGTTGACCCACGTACACTTGTTCCGCTTGATAAGGATATCATCATTAACTCAGTGAAGAAGACTGGTAAGGTTGTTCTGGTCAACGATGCCCACAAAACAAGTGGCTATATCGGTGAAATTTCAGCTATTATTTCAGAATCAGAAGCATTTGACTATCTAGATGCACCAATTCGCCGTTGTGCAGGAGAAGATGTTCCAATGCCTTACGCGCAAAACCTAGAAAATGCAATGATTCCAACAGTTGAAAGCATCAAAGATGCCATCCGTAAAACATATAACAAAGAATAGAATTACATAAGATAAGTTATGTAAAATAACGGTTGTTTTTAACTTTAGTAACTTGAGATATGTATTGTACCCAAGTTATTTGCAAATTTGCGACAGGAGAGAGTCGAATCGATGTTATTCGACGAACGACTTAGTAAGTCTACTAGGTTGACCGCCTAATAGCGGCAACCGTAGCAACTTGAGGCACATTCCGTGTCCAAGTTACTTGTAGAGTTGAACACGGGCTAAAAGCTCGGAAAAAAGATAAATCTCCTTGGTTTCATCGAAACCATCGTCGATTTCCTATTTTTCAGTCGCTTTTAACGCCCTTTGTATTATTTAATTGAATTCGGACGGAGGTCTGCGAAAAAAAGATAGATTTCCTTGTGTTCATCGAACACATCGTCAATCTCCTATTTTTTCATTGCCCTCTGAGTCCTTAATATCTTAGTATAGAATTGGAGAGGTCATGGCTGATGACAAGCTAAGAGCGACTCCTGCGGCTAGAAAGTTAGCGGATGATTTAGGGATCAACCTCTACGATGTTTCTGGCTCAGGTGCAAACGGTCGTGTCCACAAAGAAGACGTGGAAACTTATAAAGACACAAATGTGGTTCGCATTTCGCCACTTGCAAAACGAATTGCCCTCGAACACAATATTGCTTGGCAGGAAATCCAAGGAACCGGTCATCGTGGTAAAATCATGAAGAAGGATGTTTTGGCCTTGCTTCCTGAGAATATCGAAAACGATACCATCAAGTCTCCTGCTCAGATTGAAAAAGTGGAAGAAGTTCCTGATAACGTAACACCATACGGTGAAATCGAGCGTATTCCAATGACACCAATGCGTAAGGTTATTGCCCAACGCATGGTTGAATCTTACTTAACTGCGCCAACCTTCACCCTTAACTATGAAGTTGATATGACTGAAATGTTGGCTCTTCGTAAGAAGGTTCTTGAGCCAATCATGGAAGCAACTGGGAAGAAGACTACTGTAACAGACCTTCTTTCACTTGCAGTTGTTAAGACTCTTATGAAACACCCCTACATCAACGCTTCATTGACAGAAGATGGCAAGACTATTATCACTCACAACTATGTCAATCTTGCGATGGCAGTTGGGATGGATAATGGATTGATGACACCTGTTGTTTACAATGCTGAGAAGATGAGTCTTTCAGAACTGGTTGTAGCCTTCAAGGATGTTATTGGCCGTACCTTGGATGGCAAATTGGCTCCAAGTGAACTGCAAAATTCAACATTCACAATCAGTAACTTGGGAATGTTTGGCGTTCAGTCCTTTGGTCCGATCATCAACCAACCAAACTCAGCTATCCTTGGTGTGAGCTCGACAATCGAGAAGCCAGTTGTCGTCAATGGTGAAATTGTGATTCGCCCTATCATGAGCCTAGGATTAACCATTGACCACCGTGTCGTAGATGGTATGGCTGGTGCTAAGTTTATGAAGGACTTGAAAGAATTGATTGAAAATCCAATCTCAATGTTGATTTAAGAGCAAGAGTATTCATTTTTAAGATATAGATAAAGGAAGGAAGACATGGCCTTAGAAGTAATTATGCCAAAAGCCGGCGTGGATATGACAGAAGGACAAATCGTCCAATGGAATAAAAAAGTCGGAGAATTTGTAAAAGAAGGAGAAATCCTTTTGGAAATCATGACTGATAAAGTCAGCATGGAATTGGAAGCCGAAGAAGATGGGTACTTGATTGCTATCCTTAAAGGGGACGGTGAAACAGTCCCTGTAACGGAAGTTATCGGTTACATTGGCGAAGAAGGAGAAAATATCCCAACAGCTGGAGCCGCAGCGCCAGAAGCTAGCCCAGCACCTGCAGCAAGTGCCTCAAACGATGATGGTAAGAGCGATGATGCTTTTGATATCGTTGTGATTGGTGGAGGTCCTGCTGGTTATGTTGCAGCCATTAAAGCTGCCCAACTCGGTGGTAAGGTTGCCCTTGTTGAGAAATCTGAACTCGGCGGAACCTGCTTGAACCGTGGATGTATCCCAACTAAAACATACCTTCACAACGCTGAAATCATCGAAAACATCGGTCACGCAGCAAACCGTGGTATCGTCATCGAAAATCCAAACTTCACTGTAGATATGGACAAACTCCTTGAAACCAAGTCTAAAGTTGTTAATACTCTTGTTGGTGGTGTTGCAGGACTTCTTCGTAGCTACGGAGTTACTGTGCATAAGGGTATCGGTACTATTACTAAAGACAAGAATGTCTTGGTAAATGGTTCTGAATTGCTTGAAACCAAGAAAATCATCCTTGCTGGTGGTTCAAAAGTCAGCAAGATCAACGTCCCTGGTATGGAATCTTCACTTGTGATGACCAGTGATGACATTCTCGAAATGAACGAAGTTCCAGAAAGTCTTGTTATCATCGGTGGTGGAGTTGTCGGTATCGAACTTGGTCAGGCCTTCATGACATTTGGCTCAAAAGTGACTGTCATCGAAATGATGGACCGTATCGTCCCAGCTATGGATGCAGAAGTGTCTAAGAACCTTCGCTTGATTCTTGAGCGTAAAGGTATGACCATCTTAACTGACACTAAACTCCAAGAAATCATCGAAGAAAATGGTCAACTTCGTATTAAGGTTGAAGGAAAAGACGATATCATCGCAAATAAAGCTCTTCTTTCAATCGGTCGTGTGCCAGACCTTGAAGGTATTGGAGAGGTTGAGTTTGAATTGGATCGTGGTCGCATCAAGGTCAACGAATACATGGAAACTTCTGTTCCAGGCATTTATGCACCAGGTGACATCAACGGTACTAAGATGTTGGCTCACGCAGCCTTCCGTATGGGAGAAGTTGCCGCAGAAAATGCTCTTAAAGGAAATCATGCTGTTGCCAAGTTGAATTTGACTCCTGCAGCCATCTACACTCTCCCTGAAGTTGCAGCAGTAGGTTTGACAGAAGAACAAGCCCGTGAGAAATACGATATAGCCATCGGTAAGTTCAACTTTGCTGCTAACGGTCGTGCCATTGCCTCAGATGCAGCTCAAGGATTTGTTAAAGTTATTGCAGACAAGAAATATGGTGAAATCCTCGGTGTTCACATCATTGGCCCTGCAGCTGCAGAATTGATCAATGAAGCGTCAAGCATCATCGAAATGGAAATCACTGTTGAAGAAATGCTGAAGACAATCCACGGTCACCCAACATATTCTGAAGTGATGTACGAAGCATTTGCGGATGTTTTAGGAATGGCCATCCATTCACCTAAGAAAAAATAAAAGAAAGATAGAATAGACTAGAAAATATCTTTCCAGTCTCTATCGTACAAAGGGATATCATGAAATACATTATCAATCATTCAAACGACACTGCCTTTAATATTGCCTTGGAAGAATACGCCTTTAAACACCTTTTGGATGAGGATCAAATCTTCCTACTTTGGATTAACAAGCCATCTATCATTGTTGGTCGTCACCAAAATACCATCGAAGAAATCAACCGTGATTATGTTCGCGAAAATGGGATTGAGGTAGTCCGTCGTATTAGCGGTGGTGGAGCTGTTTACCACGATTTAAATAACCTCAACTACACGATTATCTCAAAAGAAGATGAAAACAAAGCTTTTGACTTCAAGAGCTTCTCAACTCCAGTTATCAATACTTTGGCTCAACTTGGGGTTAAAGCTGAGTTCACAGGTCGTAATGACCTTGAGATTGATGGTAAGAAGTTCTGTGGCAATGCCCAAGCCTATATCAATGGCCGTATCATGCACCACGGTTGTTTGCTCTTTGACGTTGATTTGTCAGTCCTTGCTAATGCCCTTAAGGTTTCAAAGGATAAATTTGAATCAAAAGGTGTGAAATCTGTTCGTGCTCGTGTGACTAATATTATCAATGAATTACCAGAAAAAATCACAGTCGAAGAATTCCGTGATTTACTCTTGGAATACATGAAAAAAGAATACCCAGAGATGACTGAATACGTTTTTTCTGAGGAAGAATTGGCTGAAATCAATCGCATCAAGGATACTAAGTTTGGTACTTGGGACTGGAACTATGGTAAATCACCTGAATTTAACGTCCGTCGTGGAACAAAATTCACTAGTGGCAAGGTTGAAGTCTTTGCTAATGTTCTCGAATCAAAAATCCAAGACATCAAGATTTACGGTGACTTCTTTGGTATTGAAGACGTTGCTGCAGTAGAAGATGTCCTTCGTGGGGCGAGATACGAACGCGAAGATGTCCTTAAGGTGCTAGAAAGCATTGACATTACTCGTTACTTTGCTGGTATTAGCCGTGAAGAAATCGCTGAAGCGGTAGTTGGTTAAATCAAAAAGAAGTTGGTTGTAGGACCAGCTTCTTTTTTTAAAATCATATATTACATAATTTATTTTATGTATTTTATAAACTATCTAGAGCATTCTTTTGTTCATCATTAACGATATGGGTATAGAGGTCAGTGACTTGTGTGCTGGCATGTCCTAGCTGGTGACTGACTAAAACTTGCGATTTAGTAGCATCATAGAGCCTGGTTGCTAGGGTATGGCGTAGTTTATGGGGTGTTACACGGACTTTGAAGTCCTCAGAGTACTTAGCAACCATCTTTTCCACACTGGAAGCATCGATACGATTTGGTACACCTCTGTAGAGAGTCAAAAAAAGGGCTGTATCTGTTTTTTCTGTCTTATAGCGTTGATTTCGAATGGCAAGATAATTCTCTAAATAAGGCTTAGCAAAAGCAGCAACATTGACCGAGTCACGTTTGCCCCCTTTTCGAGTGACATCGATAACCATCATTTTTAGATTGAGATCTCTTAGATCTAGATTAACAGCTTCAGATAAGCGGACACCAGACGCCAATAGAAGGGCAATAATAGCCAAATCACGTTCTTTATTTTTATTAAATGATGAGAGACCGCGATTTGAAAGTTGTTGTGGATACTCTTGGTCAATATAAGTTAGAAAACCTTCTGTTTCATCACCTAAAAAGAGTTTTTGCTTGATGTTTTCAGCTCTGGCAGCAAGTGTTTCTTTCTTTTTCTTTGTTGAAACTTTCTTCATTACATTACGATAAAAATAAGGTTCGCCCTGATCATTTTCAACTTCTTCGGTCAGATACTTGTAAAGACTGGAAAGGGCTGATAAGGTCCGATTGATAGTTGTCTGTGAAACACCTTGCTTTGTTGTATTTGCATTCAGCAAAGGACGTTCACGTAGGTAAAGGATAAAGGATTCCATGTCTTTCTTTGACATATTTTCCAAGACAGATAAAGGAATATCAGATATTTTATCAGCGTTTGAAATGCCAGACTCTATAACCCAGCTGAAAAATCGATCGTATTCTTTGAGGTATTCGTACAAGGTTGTAAAACTATAGGGAACAGCAAGCTTAGATTGGTAGTATTCCAGAACATACCAGGGCATGATTTGTTTTAGTTTGTCGATTCGTTCCAGTAAGATTTCACGTTTCATGATTTTCTCCATAAATAAGTCTACTAGTAGTATAGCATAGACTTATTTATTTTTCAAGAAAATTATAGTTTTTCGGAAAGATGTTGTAGAGGACATAGATGCAAAGAAAACTATATAACCATACGAAAAATTCTTCTTTATATATCATCATACTTGACTAACATATTAGGTATTTTTGTTTCAAGACTTTTGCGGACTTTTCCTTGTATTGCAGTGTCCATTTGGCTGTTAATACTTGTTATTGTCGCTTTAGTGTCTCTTGCAATTGTTTTCGATTTTTGGTCGAAACTTTCTTTTATTTGATTTTTAGCGGCCTTTGCCAATTGGCATTGAGTCAGAATACGATTTCTTTCCATCATGCGATACATTTGTTTTAGAGCGTATTGGTATTCTTCATCAGTATAGTACTCATTCATTGGTGCTTGCATAATTTCTCCTTAGTTTTTGATATTCTTCATCTAAGATATTTTTTCTTTGTCGAAATTCTTTATCTATTTTTTCATTTTCTTCTTCCAGTTTTATTCCATTAGTTCTATAAACTTGATTAGAATGATATCTCAAATTTTCTATTTCTGTAAAGTACTCTCTAACACAATCAGCTGATGATGAAAACTTTCTTAATACTAGGTACATTTTATCAGCTTCTTCGTCCATGATTTTTTCTAATCTTGCAGAACGTTCCTCTAGTTCTAGTGTTTTTTTCTCTAACTTTTTCTTTTGCTGATAGTATTGTTCTTCGAGGTTAAGAATTTCCCTCTCTTTTTGTCTTATGGCATCCCATTTTACATTTCTGCTTTCCATTGTCTGAACTCCTTGGCAAATTGTGTGTCTGTTGCCACTGTTTTTTCGATGACTCCCTGTAATTGTTTATCCAAATTTTCAAATCCTTGGGCGGATGCATTCATCTTAGTGACTGTTTGTGTTGTTTCTGCCTGAAAAGTTTCGATAAACTGCGCTTGAGTGATACCTTGGCTAGCAAAAATGGCCTCAACCTCATAGGGAGCTAATGCTGTGTAGCTTGTAAAGTCGATCTTGGACCAAATTTCTTGTAATTCTTGGTTAGCAACCTTGGCTAGGGCGCTCACTTCATCAGCTCCAGTTCTTGCTGCTGTAGCCATTGATGATGATAAGATAGAACCTTGAGCTGCATCTAAGTATATTTCCTCAGAGCTACTAATGCCACCTGTTGACCATTTTGATTTCAAGTTCTTGTAGTGAGCCATTCCTCGGAGACTGTTGGCATAAGCTCGATAAACACCGCTAATTAAGGGTTTTCCACCTTTACCATCAACAACTTGACCTGTTACAGGATCAAACTCCCAATCACCAATTTTGTGGCTAGTCCCATCTAGCCAGTGAATCGTGTTAGGCATAGAATTTGTAATATCAATCGGACTGGTGTACCTTTCTGGGTGATTAGAGTCATTCCAACGTACTACGTCATCATGTTTTCTACGGTAATCTATAAACATAGCTGGATTATTTTCGATAAATTCTTTTTCTTCCAGTGTGAGTGCACCGTATTTAAACCAAGCATTGAAGGTAGTCGTAGGGATGTGGTATTTAGCCCCTACTTTCAGCATGTAGGATCCTTGTGAATAACCGGATAGTTGACTAACTTCATATCTGGAATCATCCATAATTTCTTTTACGAATTGGTCAGCAACCTTATATTGTGGAGATAAATAAGTTTGTCTAGCAACTATAGCACTATAGACATCGCGTGTAAAAGGACCTTGTTTATTCACCGGACTATCAGGGTCCGTTCCAGCAGCAATCACGGCTACATTTTTATAATCTGGTTCGCCATTGACAATTGGTGCAACTGCCAGCCCATCAAAACCTGTTTCAGTGTCAGACTTAGTGGCAACAACACGGAATTCTTGACCATCGGAGGTGGTTATAGTGTTGGTTTCGTTTTTATTATTTGGATTATCTGTCACAAACTTCTTTTTATTGCGTTCTGAAAATTCTTTATTAATACTATAGACCGCAAAATCTTGGTTTAAATTATTCAATTGATTATCAGTATAATTAAATACCATTATTGCTCTCCTGTTTCACCATTTGAATATCGTACTAATATTGTAGATTCTGTTTTACCAATGTGTTTTTGAAGTATAGACCATTGTTGATCAATTTCTTCATTAGTATTTCCTTTCATAAGACCATCATGGTTTTCTTTATAGGTTAATCTGTGATTAATTCCATAAGTAATAGTTTGACTATCATTGAACTGTACTGAAATATCACAAGACCACGAACCTGGTTTGTCATTATAGTAAGGATCCATAATCTTAATCTCCTTAATCCCTTGGTAGGAATTCTTTAACGCATTAACCAGACTTACTTCATATTCTCTATTTCGACGCTCTTCTTGAGACTTCCCTAACATACTAAACACAAAAACACCTCCTGTTGTGATGGCTACGAGTAACAAAACGATTAGTAGTCTTATATATCTTTTTTTATTGCTGGAATTATTCATTTAAGCTGTTCTCCTTTTTCTTATTATACTATACGATTAGCCTATATTACACTATAATAAGAAAAAGTTATTTTATATCTTTTTTTATTGCTGGAATTATTCATTTAAGCTGTTCTCCTTTTTCTTATTATACTATACGATTAGCCTATATTACACTATAATAAGAAAAAGTTGATTTACTTCTATCAGTTTTAGTAGGAATCTCTGGATTCGTCCCTGCAGCAATCACAGCTACATTTTTATAATCCGGTTTGCCGTTGACCATAGGAGCTACCGCCAAACCATCAAAACCTGTCCCTGGGTCAGACTTAGTGGCAACAACACGGAATTCTTGA